>NZ_JBEWSZ010000008.1 GCF_040537815.1 Mesorhizobium shangrilense | reverse complement strand
GTCCCAGCCAAACAATCCAGCCGATGGAACCAGCTTGCCCATCGGGCAGAGGCTATCCGCCGACTCAACTCCTCAAAATGCTCCGATCTCAAGGAAAGGGCTGTAGTATGAAGCCAGTTAGTTTGTGAATAGGCAGAACCCCTGGTCGTCATGCGCCAGAATTTTTATGATATGCCCCTTGCGTCCACGAAAGCAGAAGATCGCGCCAGTGTGCGGATTGAGCGCGAGCACCTGTTGCACCATCCGCGCCAGGCTATTGATCCCGCGGCGCATATCGGTCGCGCCGCAGCACAGGTAAATCTGGTCGGTCGGCACCACCGTGATCACCTGGTCAACTCCGCCAGGACGATGCGCAGCGCTGTCGGATCGACGGTCCCGTCGATGCGCAATCGCGCACCGCTCGGAAAGGCCACGACGATCCTGCCGGCCGGGTCCGGGCAATCGGCGACGGGGCGTTCGACCTCGGGCAGATCGCTCACGTCGACGCGCGCGAAGGCCGCCATCGCCTGATCGGCATCAAGCTCGCCGCCGGCCATCTGCTTGCGCCAGGCATAGAGCTGCGAAGGAGCTACGCCGAACGCTTGCGCGACCTCGGTCACCGACGATCCCGCCGCGCTCGCAAGGTCGACCAATGCGCGCTTCTCGGCGCAACTCCATAGCCTCCGTTGCCGCGCGCGGCCGGGCATCGTTGCACCATCTTCAGCCGCCGCGGCGCCGCTGTCCTCGGCGACCACATCGCCCTCTGCATGTTCCAATGTCATGGCGCGAACCTCCATGTTCATCGGCCTATTGCAAGGTGCCTTGGTGCATCGCTTACGGCGAGAACGTCGCCGAGGATTTTTCAGTGTTGCGCGCCGACCAGGACGCGTTCGCCGCGCAGCCAGGACAAAGCCGTCGCCGCTCAAGCCAACGGCCGGCTGGCGAAGGAGATCACGGCGGTGACGATCCCGCAGAAGAAGGGCGATGCGGTAATCGTGTCGAGGACGAGCATCCCCGCGCCGGTACGACGATCGAGGCGCTGGCGAAATTGCCGGCACCTTTCCGGCAGGGCGGTACGGTGACCGCCGGCAACGCTTCCGGCGTCAATGATGGCGCCGCCGCGCTCATCATTGCTCCGGAAGCCGCTATGAAAAAATGCGGCCTGACACCGGTCGCCCGCATCCTCGGCGGTGCGGCGGCCGGCGTGGCGCCGCGCATCATGGGCATCGGGCCGGCGCTGGCGACGCAAAAGCTCTGCGCCCGGCTCGGCCTAACGCCGTAACAATTCGACGTAATCTAACTCAACGAAGCTTTCGCCTCCCAGGGCATCGCTGTGCTCCGCCAACTCGGCATTGCCGAGGAAGCGGAGCACGTGAATCCCAACGGTGGCGCCATCGCACTCGGCCACCCGCTCGGCATGTCGGGCGCCCGCATCGCCGGCACCGCGCGCGCTGGAGCTTCGACATCGCAGCGCGCGCTACGCTCTGGCCACCCTGTGCATCGGCGTCGGCCAAGGCATGGCGGTCGCGCTGGAGCGGGTCTGACGGTCGCTTCGGCGACGCCCAGCGACCCAATAATTGACAGTCCTCTACGAAGCGGTGAGCGTGATGATCACACGCTCGAAGAAGCACAGCACGCTGCGAGCCTGGGGCATGCGGTTGGCGGCTAAACGCGGTCACAAGCCCGCCGTCGTCGCCGGCACGCAAGCTTGCGACGATCATGCATCGCATCTATGGGCCGGCCGCGCGGTGCAAGGGAATACGCAACGGGGCGGCATATTTCGGTCCGCGCGTATCTATCCGGCCTCGCACGGGAGCCTATGCTCCGGACCATCATGGAAATCCGCACACACCTGATCTTTTTATGTGGCAGGCCTCTGTCGGCCTTCGGTGCATTCAGGTCTCAGGTGCGTCGGGGAGACCGCTATGCCATTCGTTTCAAGTCACCTCGCAGACCGTGGCAGGAAGATCAAGGACTCTTAGAACATGAACCTTTACGGTATGGATTCTGTCTGCGGCGCGAATCCGCGCGCAAAGGACCGACCGTGGTAGACCAGTAGTTTGGCCCCAAGGCGGACCTCGAGCGACTTGACCTGATGCTAATCCCACCGGAGGATATGCCAAGCTCGTTGCTCGCCACCTGAAGATTGCCATGCCGCACCAAGGCCTCGAACGCACGGAGCGCGGCAAAGGGTGGAATGTTGCGTCCCATCAGCTTGTTCGTCCACTTACGCGTGTCTTCAACGAATTGACTATCTTTTCATAGCAGGCGCACATGGCCCTCTGGATGAGCCGTTGCGCCTACGGTTCAAAGAGAACCGCGGTCGCCAACGTCGCGGCCGGGCCCGGGGCTCCGCAAAATCACGCCATCTAAGGTCTTGTGTCGCCTTTGTCGGGGCCGCTACACGAAACTGTTCTGTCAATCGCTTGGTTTGTCTCGGGCTAAACAGCTGAAAAGCAATCAGAAAAGTTTTCTATGGCTCGGTCAGCCAAATTGGCACGAGTTTTGACACTCCTTGGTACGAGGCGGCGAGAACTTCCGACCGGCGTCCATGTCGCGGGCAGCAGCGACGAAGGGAGAAGAAAGCTACATGTCAGGTCTGCGTCAAATCAAATTCTACGGCAACGGGGGCAGTCCGCCACCTCCCGAAATACGTTCGCCGCGCTTGTCGACCTTGGGCAGCAGATCCTCTTCGTCGGCTGCGAACCCAAAACCGACTCTAGCGGCCCGATCCATTGGAAGGGCGCACGATACGGTCCTGCACCTCGCAGCATGGGGAAGTTCGGTGAAAGACCTTGAACTCAGACGCGCTCAAAGTCGGCTGCAAAGGCATCAAATGCGTGGAGTCCGGCGGCCCTGAGCCAGCCGTCGGCTGCGCGGCCCGCAAGGCCACCCCCGCCAGTCGCTTGGCGCGATGTTCGCGGCTCAGGGCGTCGAGCCGATCAGGTCCTCCTTCTATCGGCGGCTTGTTGCGGAGCAACCCCAACGACGGCTGAGTAGTCTGATGACTTCCTGAATAGAAAGGGAATCGCCATGTTTCTTAGAGCAGACGGAACTGAAGTATGGCTGCGGACATCGACAAAGTTGCCATATCTATCCTTTGCTGGCGGGATCGAAGCGTCGGAGGACTATGCCACAATTCGACCAAGGTTGTGTCAGGCGTATGAGTTGCTTTCAGGCATCGCCTCTGACGATGCATTCCTGGTGCGGGAATTCGCAAACTGTGGCGCCTTGGTCTTCTGCGCCAAACCCGACAAGACTTGCGCTTTGCTGCTGCTGGGGAAATTTGATCGCGGCCGGAAGAGGCGAAAACCCCGTGACGTTCTCGAAGACCTCGTCGAAGTCATCGAGAACACCATAGATGGAATAGGCCGGCAGGCCGGCGCGACCATCCGCTTCGATTTCATACAGCCTGATGTCGCAATGCGTGTCGGTTGAGAAGGAGGCGTCATGGGCCAGCACATCGTTTTCATCGACACCAATTCGCCCGGCATCGAAACCATGCGGCTCGCCAAGCAAAGGGGATTGCGAGTCTCCCTTATTAGATCTGGCTATCACCACTATGTCGAGACAGAGCGCGTAAAGCACATATTTTCGACCCTCGATACAATCGTCGCCATTCCAGACTCCACCGTGGATAAGAAGGTTTTGCATGCCGTTCGACGGCTCGCAGCGCTTGCGCCAATCGATGCCGTCATCTCCGAATTGGAGCCCTGTGTCGATGTCGCAGCACGGGTTTGTGGGCGACTGGGCATTCCATTTACCAGCGCATCTGCCGTGACGACGGCACGCGATAAGACACGCGCGCGTGAAGTGATCCTACGCGCCGGCTTGCACTGCCCAAGATTCCGCCCGGTAACCACGCCGCAGGAGGCGCGCTCCGTGGCGGAAGCCATCGGCACCACGGTGGTGGTAAAGCCGCAGACCGGCTTTGACAGCTTGCTCGCCTCGGTAGCGCCTACGCCGCCGGATGCCGAACGTGCGGCCCAGAAACTCCTATCTGGTATCGATGCTCTGCCCCGTCAGCTTCAAGCTCAATTTCGCAAAGGAATCCTCGTTGAGGAGTATCTTAGCGGTCCTCTTGTTTCTGCCGAGATAGGTGTACGGGATGGAAGTTTCTATCGCTTTATGATGTCCGACCACACCCGCGCACGCGAAGATGAATGCATCGAGATCGGCGCATCGATGCCCGCCAATTTGACACCTGATCAGGTCGAGGCTTGCTTCCGATACGCGGAAGCGGTCGCCCGGGCGCTGGGCTTCGACTTTGGTATTTTTCACTGCGAGATGATTGCGACGACCCAAGGCCCTGCCCTGGTCGAGATGAACTCGCGACTAATGGGTGGTGTTATGCCCTCCGTATATCGCCATCTGACGGGCGAAATGATCCAGGAACGGCTGCTAGATATCCATCTTGGCCTGCCAATCCGCGAAGGCCTGCCGAAACATGCCGGCTATGTCTCCGCCCGCAACATCATGCCGGATCGCGACGCAGCCCTAGCCAACCACATCGATCTCTCGTGGCTGGAGGAATATGGCGATCAACTGATCGAGTTCGATCCCCACCGCCTCGATCCGGGAATCCGTGTCCAACGCCGGGAAACTCTCGGCTGGTTCCATGTGCGGGCCGGATCCTTCGCAGAGGCCAATACGGTGGCCAATGCCGTTCTCGGGGGTTTCGAGAAATCCATCGGCATCCCCCTGATGCGATAGCAGTCTGCCGCGCGGCTTCCGGTGGCGGGCAGATGACGACGAACAGATGGGGGCTCTCTCTTGTAGCCCTGATCGGCCAAGGGGTGCAGCCGTAATTCGGCCGTCAGACCTCTACCGATGCTGGCCTTACGATCTGCCGACACCTCGGGCCATGCAGCTTCCTCGATGCGATCTGCCGCCATGCCGCACCGCAGACCGTGCTGCTGATCGACCAGGCGGCTGGCACACAACTCCCCAAATCAACATTCCGGGCAACATCGCACGATGCTGCTGCCCTTGCGGGCGCGAACTTCAGACCCGTCCGAGACGCCCCTACGACGCCTGCTGCGAGCATCTCGAAGCTCCTCGCCCCACCAGTACAACGTCTCTTAAATTCGATTGCTGTCGGTCAAGCATCGTGACCGCTGGTAAAGTTCGGGACTACAAGACAGCTCGGCGATAAACGGAGATATGACGTGTCGACGCTTGGGTGAAGGCCCCTCCCGCCCAATCTTCCCAACGCTCCGCCAGCTCCAACCCCACGCACTCGGCCATCGTATCCAGCTCCTGATGGTATACATATCGAACCGGTTGGGCCAAACGCCGCACGGATGTTCCAGAAAACAAGAGGAATGATGAAACCAGGTTCTGTTTCAATGAATCGTGGACGTCCGCACGGAGAAATGTGTTTTCATCATCGATGTGCAAAATCGTAGTTTTCTGTCCATTGACGAAACCGTCCAAGGCCGGCACATCGATCTCTATGACCAAAATCCCATCCTCGGCTAGTACCGATTCAGCAGACTGGAAGCAAGCAATTTGCGCTTCGCGCGTGAAGAGCTGCATAAACGTGTTGTAGATGCAATAGACCGTATTGTAGCAGCTTGTTAACGTGAAATTGGCAATGTCCCCCTGCCAGGCCTTGACCACATTGCTGCGGCTGGCAAGCAGCCTCAACATGCTCTCCGAGTTGTCGATGCCTTCAACCCTGACCCCTCGCGCGCTCAACGGAACCGCCACGCGTCCGTTACCAATACCGAGTTCAAGCGCATTGCCTCCGTTACAGTGTTGCTCAAGAAAGGCAACCGTCTCATCTGCCTCAGCTATCCGACCCCGCATGCTGGTGATTCTTTCGTACACCGAAGCCCAGTCGTCACCGTAGATGAAATTGTCAGGCATTGTCGAACTCCTCTAAATCTCTCGAAATACCTCAGGAATACTTTGCGCTTCGCGAATCGTTTGCTCCGTTAGCTTCATTATTTGTGGACTGTTCCATCGGTTCGCGAGCTGCAATTCCTGGCCATCGACATCCAGCGGTTGCACGCTATAGCTGCATCCTCTGCCAACACGCATCCATCGCGGCTGCCCGCGACAGGATGCCGATCGACTCGCCGCCTCGCACCGAAGCGTTTCAAAACCCGTGCCAATTAAATCGAGCCGAACGAAAAAAGTTTGCACTAGTTTTTCAGCTGTTTAGCCGGGCTGAACAAGATATGGACCAGCAAGCTCTGTCGCTGATTCGACAAACCCGACAGGACTTGTCGAATCGTGTTACCTGCGACCACTATTGGCCTCATCGGCGCTTGTCCTTACACATCCGGGTGTGGCCGAGGCTGACAAGCAGCAGCTATTGAGGCCTATTCGCACGCCACTGACGGTGGGATCAGAGCGAAGCGCAACCGTGTTCTTGCGGTCCTCCGCGGATAAGATTGCTGCCCGCGAACCGCTATCCTTAGGGAGCAGCGTGCCATTCATTATCGGCGACGCCTGCATCCTCGCCTCCGTCATTGGAAAACCCCGGCATGATGTCGCCCGCAAGCAGTTTTTCCTTACTCAGCAGTCCGGCATCCTCGAGCGCCTCGAAATCCGGCAGGTCGCGTAGCGTGTCGAGCCCGAACTCCAGCAGGAATTCTTTGGTCGTAACGTAGGTGTAGGGTGCGCCGGCTGTCGGGCTGCGCGGGCCCGAAGCGATCAGCTTCGCGCCGCGCAAATGGCCGATCAGGTCGCGCGAAATCTCTTTCCCAAAAAACGACGACAGTTCTCCGCGCGTGATCGGCTGGAAGTAGGCGATGCACATCAGCACCAGCACATCCGACCGCGTCAGGTCTTCGGCGCGCTCGCTGCCGCCGGCGGCGGTGCCAAATGCACTGCGGATGGCGTCGGCATATGCCGGCCGGGTCAGGTGCCGAAAACCGCCGGCGACGGCGACCAGGTCATAGGGCCGACCACGCAATTCCTCGCGAATGTCGTCGATCAAAAGGTCGATGCTGCAGCTTTTGCCGACGATGCGCGCCAGCGTCTCGCGGCCGACCGGTTCGCTGGCTGCAAAAATCGTCGCCTCAACGCGATGCATCCATTCGCGCCAGCGCGCCTCCGGCGGCAGGTGATCCAGCTCCCGGTCAAACAGCTGGTCAGCTGATCGCCGTTCGCCTGATCGACGGTCATCTGACCGGCTCCCTCCTCGTCTGCGCGCTGCCTCCGCCATTATCGTCAGAGTCCGTAGATGCGGAAGGTTGGGCGGCCGGACAGTTCACGCACGGCGCCGAGTTCAAGCAGCCGGTCGAACAGCCGGCGCAGGCCGCGATCGCTCATGCCTGAGATATTTTCAGAGGCGACGATCGCATCGTCGGACAGGAGCCTTTCGACGACCGTGTCCGCCGCCTTGGCCCTGAGTTTCGGAGCAACCGCAAGCAGCCGGTCCGCGCGACGCTCAAGCTCGACGAAAAGATCAATGGCGCGCAGCGCGGCGCGCGCCTGCGCGGCGAGCAGACTTTTGGCACGCTCGAGACCCGTCTCAGTGCGTGTCGCAACAGAGTTGACTACCGATCGACGGGTGCGGGCGCTTGTGCCCAAGGCCGCTTCGGCGCCCAGCAGCGGCACCGCGTGGGCCCAACCCAGCCGCTGCGCCAGCAGGGCGTCGGCGAGCCAGCATCCGAAGGCTCGTGCGAAGCCATATCTTTCGGCGGCCGTGAACGCGCCGGTCAGCATGCCGACCGTTCCGATGCCCGCGGAAAGCTGTCGAAGATCGTCCGCCAGGTCGCTGACTGCGTCATCGTCGCGGGGGAGACCGAGGTCATCGAGCACCGCGCCGATGCTCGCCTTGGTCAGCAGTTTCTCGGTAGGCGTGCCGGCCAGCCGGCGCCAAGCCAGCAGCATCGATCCGGCGGGGCCGGCGGACAAAAAATCGCTTGGGCGTGTGAGCAGCACGGCGTCGCGCAGCGCGCTTTCACCCTCGACGCGGCCAGCCTGCCCTGCCGTGACTGCGGCCGCCGCAAGCGCAAGGCGCTGCCGCCAGGCGCCGGCCCACCGCTCCTGCCGGCGGACGACCGCATCGAGCGCGCCGATGGCAGCGCCGACAACGAGCGCGACGTCCTCGACGTCTTTGCCCGCAACGGTTTGCGCATCGGCGACGGCGCGGCGCAGCCAGGTAGGGACAAGGAGCGCAGGCGTGGCGATTGGCGCTCCAGGGAGCAGACCAGGGTGGCGCGAGAGGGATTGGGGCCGCAGAATCATCGAAAGCAGGATGAATCACGGCGGCGCTGTTGGCAATATTATTCGCACGAAACCGCCCCACCTGTCGTGCCACCACAACGAATGATAATGTTGCATTATCGTTCGTGTTGAAAATGCCTATCTCAGGACGTCTGTCGCGCGCCCTGGATGGGTGGAAAGCCGGCATTTGCGCGGTTTCAGGCGTCGTTTTCATCCTAGATCGGCGGATTCTCACCTTGATTGGGTGGACAGCGCGACCAAGATAGGTGGAATTTGCGAGACGCCGACCGCCAATTCGGCCGGTTTTGAATCGGTTTTCGTGAGACTGCGTGCTGGATAAAGTTCGTCAGCCGCCGCTAACCTCTTGAACTACCTTGGTATTGTCCGCGCCCTCCGGCAAAGACGCGCTTTGTCACGCAGTCTCACGATTTCCGACTCGGACTCACGTGGTCTCATGAAATCCGCTTCGCCCGCCTGTGGAACTAAAGCCAAATCGATCGTCCCTAGCGCCTCGATAAGGGTCATGCAGGTCGCTCCGGCTCCAAATGACCAGTTTTGCCCGCGTTCGGCCCTAGCGCGCCCGTGGACGTGATTGTGGCCCTTTCCGAGTCCCTTGGCACCTCCGAAGGCCTCGAACGGGCTCTACGGGCCTGCAAATCGGTCGATAATACACGCCTGCAAAGGGATGGTTGATAATAGCCGTCGATATTGTACAAACGGCCGTGAAACACCCATGAAAGCCCGCCATGGCCAAGGCCCCCTCCCCTGCTTCCAGACTGCGCCGCCTCATCGGCTATGCGCGGGTCTCGACGGAGGACCAGGTGACGGATGTACAGGCCGATGAACTCAGGCAAGCCGGATGCGCGGTCATCCACCACGAACAGGGATCGGGCGCAACGCGCTCGCGCCCCGTGCTGACCAAGCTGTTGCGCGAGATCCGCGGGGGCGACGTCCTGGTCGTCGTCAGGCTCGACCGTCTCGCCCGGTCCGTCAGCCATCTGCTCGAGGTGATCGAGACGCTCGAACAGCGCAGTGCGCATTTCCGCTCGCTGCGCGACCCCATCGACACGTCGACGCCGCAGGGAATGTTCTCGCTCCAGGTGCTCGGCGCGGTCGCCCAGTTGGAGCGGGCACTGATCGCCGAGCGGACGAAGGCCGGTATCGCTGCCGCAAGAGCGCGGGGCCGGCTTCCCGGCAATCCCGGCCTGCGTGAGCGGCGGCCGGAAAGCATTCGCGCCATCGCCGCGGCCCGGGACGGCGTCTATGTCGGCGATCTCATCGCCTCGGCGCAAAGCTTTCTGCCGATCGTGCAACGGCTGCGTCCGCAGCATAACTGGGATGACGTCGTCCGGGTCCTGAACCACAAGGGGCAGAGCTGGACGGTGGAGCGCCTTCGCCGATCGGTGCATCGCCTGGTGCGCGAAGGTCTCGCGGAGCCGGCGCTTGTCCAGCGCGCCCCGCGGCGGCAGCCGGAAGACCGCTTGATGACGCTTGTCGCCGGCATTGCCATTGCCGATCCGCACCTCAGCCTGCGGGCAATCGCCGCACAGCTCGAGGCGATGCGCGAGCGAACCCCGCGCGGTGGCTGGCAATGGGCGGCGTCGTCGGTCAAGCATCTGCTCGATCGCGCCAGGCGTCTCGGTTTGACGGTGCACGAACCCGCTGACGGTTGAGACGGCCGCTCGTCGATGTAGCGCCGCCGCGCCTCTCCGGCGCTCCTGTCCTCCCGACCACTCGCCGAGCAAACGATTTCCAGAACCATATTAGGTCACAACCGCCTACAAGCTGCCTCGCGGGAGACGAACGGATGATCGATATGGTATTGTATAGCGGTATAGAACATGGGGTATGGAGATGGCGTTTTCCGTCAAGGACGAAAGCACCGATGCGGCGGTCCGCAGACTGACAAAACTCAAGAACATGAGCCTTACCGACACGATCCGCGACGCCGTCGAACAGGAGTATCAACGCAGCCGCGGCGCAATCCCCCTGCCCCAGCGGCTGAAGGCGCTTGCCGAGCTTTATCGCGCCTTTCCCGAAACCGGCGCCCAAGCCGACAAGGCCTTTTTCGACGACCTGTCGGGGAATAGCTGATGTTTCTCGACGCCTCGGCCATCATCGCCATCATCGCCGATGAAGAGGATGGCTTGGCGCTTGCCGCTCGCCTTGGTCAGGCCGGAAGGGTTAGCGTCTCGCCGATCGTGGTGCATGAGACCGTCGCCGGCCTGGCGCGCAAACGTGCCTGCCCGATCGAAGCGGCGGAAGAACTCGTCACCCTCATGCTGGACGAGATTCCCGCGCAAATCATCGAGATTAATGGCGCGATCGGGCGCGAAGCCATCCGGGCGTTCCGGCACAAGGCGGATCTGAATATGGGCGATTGTTTCGCCTACGCTTGCGCCAGGCTCTACGACATTCCCCTCCTGTTCAAGGGCAATGATTTTGTGCACACCGACATTGAGGTGGCATGATGGACGAGAAAGCCAAGGGCAAACATTCCGCCGGAGAAGACAAGGCAAGCGCCGACGACCTGCCAGATATTGTCGACGTGGTGATGGAAATGTGCCAAGCACCCGCTGATCCCCCCTCGCCTCGCCCGCAGCCGGCGTCCAGTTCGGAGCCAACGTTGGGCCTGCCGGCGCATCTCGAACAGCTCGCTGACCACGCGCGAAAATATGTCGAGGCCGCAAGCTCGGCCAACACCCGCCGCGCCTACGCCGCTGACTGGAAGCATTTCTGTGCCTGGGTGCGCCGGCAGCATCTCGAGGTGTTGCCGCCCGATCCTCAGGTGGTCGGCCTTTACATGACGGCCTGCGCGTCCGGTAAGGTAACAGGCGACAAGAAAACGAACTCTGTTGCGACGATCGAGCGGCGCCTTTCGTCGCTCTCGTGGAATTATGCGCAGCGCGGCCAGCCGTTGGACAGAAAAGACCGGCATATCGCGACTGTGCTGGCTGGCATTCGCAACAGCCACGCCTCCCCTCCCCGGCAGAAAGAAGCAATTCTCCCGGAGGATTTGATTGCCATGCTCGAGACCCTCGATCGCGGCACGCTGCGTGGCCTGCGCGACCGCGCCATGCTGCTCTTGGGTTTCGCCGGCGGCCTGCGCCGCTCGGAAATTGTCGGCCTCGACCTTGCCAGGGATCAAACCGAGGACGGCCGTGGCTGGATCGAGGTTTTGGACAAAGGCGTTCTCGTCACACTGCGCGGAAAGACCGGTTGGCGTGAGGTCGAGATCGGCCGCGGCTCGTCGGATGCTACCTGTCCGGTTGTCGCGATGCAGACCTGGCTGAGGCTGGCCCGCATCGCACATGGACCGTTGTTTCGGCGTGTCACGGGGCACGGCAAGGCGGTTGGTGCGGAGCGGCTCAACGACCAGGAAGTAGCGCGGCTGGTCAAGCGCGCGGCACTCGCCGCCGGTGTTCGCGGCGATCTGTCCGAAGGCGAGCGTGCGACGAAGTTCTCGGGCCATTCCTTGCGCTCTGGCCTAGCCTCGTCGGCCGAGGTCGACGAGCGCTACGTGCAAAAGCAGCTCGGCCACACCACCGCCGAAATGACCCGGCGCTATCAGCGCCGAAGAGATCGATTCCGCGTCAATCTCACCAAGGCCTCTGGGTTGTAGGCGACAGAACCCTCCGCTACTTACGAGCCAATCGGAACGTCGCTTCAGGGTGGTGGATTGCCGACCTTGTGCTGCGGCAGGGCACCCGAGAGCATCCCCGGCAGGGTCCTCGCCGAGGAGCGGTTCCTGATCCGGGCTCGTAACGCCCGAAATTCAGGTGATGGCTGAGCATAGATTTTGGTCTGTTGATGAGTTGGCCGAAGCAGACAAAACTAGCTGGCTTGACGACCATGTTTGCCGTGGGGCGATGGGCAAATGACGTAAAGGGGTCGGCTCACCGTACGTTGGTGGAAGAACGCCACCCCGTCTGCATCTGGTCGTGGTGGCTTCCGAGGTCGAACGTGGGCGAGCAATCGTCTCGACCCAAGCGGCCAGCCGGCATTGCCGAGCTACCAACGAGTGAGAGGGGTGAGGCGCGGGACGGGATTCGCGGCCTTGGGTTCTAGCGTATTGTGACCCTCCCCATCAGAATGGAGGAGGGCGAAGGGTTGTATATTTCTCGACACGCGGCTGCGAAGTTAGCCGCGGCTAACAGCGTCGCGGTCCATGCGGAGATAGGCATTAAGAAGCTGTTAACCCTTATTTTCTTGCACGCGAGAAAGAATCGGGCATAGTCCCTCATCTGCGGAAAAAACCGCAAACACGACAAACTTCCGCAACTGCGGCGAAAGAGAACGAAATCGATGGTAAGCACTGCTGCCGCACTTGAGCCAGCCAGCCAGCCGGAAGAACTGAAAACGCTAATCCAGCGTCACTCCGCTACGCTATCGACTCAGCTGCAGGCCCACCATCTCAGCACATTTCCTCCCAATGCCGAAAAGGGTATCCGCAATTTCTCACCTGCCGAGACCGCAAAGCTGATCGGGATAACCGAAGGCTACCTGCGACAGGTCGCCGCCGAAATTCCGGATGTGTCCACGGTCTCCGGTGGTGGACGGCGTTCCTATTCGGTCGACGCGATTCATACGATTCGCAAGTTCCTGGACAGCGGAGCTAGGGGCAACAGGCGTTATCTCCCTTGGCGAGCCGACGGTGAAGATCTTCAGGTTATCACGGTGATGAACTTCAAGGGTGGGTCTGGAAAGACAACGACCACGGCCCACCTTGCTCAATACCTCGCCCTAAAAGGCTATCGGGTCCTGGCAATCGACCTTGATCCACAGGCGAGTCTATCCGCTCTCTTCGGCCATCAGCCCGAAATCGATGTCGGCCCAAATGAAACCCTCTATGGGGCAATCCGCTACGACGACGAACGGCGGCCCATCGCTGAAATCGTCCGCGCGACATACATCCCCGATTTGCACCTGATTCCTGGCAATCTCGAACTGATGGAGTTCGAACACGATACTCCACGCGCACTCATGAACCGATCGCCGGGCGACACGATGTTCTTTGCCCGTATTGGCCAAGCACTCGCGCAGGTTCAGAAGATCTATGATGTCGTAGTGATCGATTGCCCCCCGCAACTGGGCTATCTCACTCTGTCCGCGCTTACGGCCGCGACATCGGTCCTGATTACCGTCCATCCGCAGATGCTCGACGTCATGTCGATGAGCCAGTTTCTGGCAATGACGGGCGATTTGTTGGATGAAATCAGCAGGGCGGGGGCTTCATCGCAATTCAAATGGATGAAGTATCTGATTACCCGGTTTGAGCCGAGCGACGGACCTCAAAATCAGATGGTCGCGTTCCTCCGCTCTATCTTCGGGGAGCATGTCCTCAATCATCCGATGCTGAAAAGCACAGCAATTTCCGATGCGGGACTTACGAACCAGACGATCTTCGAGGTTGAACGCAGCCAATTTACGCGGACAACCTACGACCGCGCGACGGAATCGATGGAGAGCGTCAACGCAGAGATAGAAGCCCTCATCAAGAAAGCGTGGGGGAGACCGCTATGAGCCGCAAGCGCATTTTCGCCAACCTGGAATCTGCCCCGGCACAAGTTGGACCCGAATCCCCCGGTCCCGAGACCGCCGAGCCACAGGCAGCCAGACGGTCTTCGCGCATTCGCCCCCTTTTAGGTTCGCCCGATCTGTTGGAGAGCGGTTCTGGGTCGCCAGTGGGGGCTTTGGGGCAATCTCTGGGGGAATTGAATGAGCGTTCGAAGAGGGCTGATGAGATAGAGCTACGATTGATCTCTGGTCAGACGATCGTCGAGCTCGACACCAACAGCGTCGAGCCATCGTTTATCCCCGATCGAATGTTGAGCGACGACGAAGCGTTCCGCAGCTTCGTGGAGGCAATAAGGAATGAGGGCCAGCAAGTCCCCATTCTCGTGCGTCCGCATCCTGAATATCCGGCCAAGTATCAAGTCGCCTTCGGGCACCGGCGCCTGCGCGCGGCGATTGAGCTAGGGATTCCAGTCAAAGCTATCGTGCGCAAGCTCACAGACCAGGAATTGGTCGTCGCCCAAGGCCAGGAGAATAACGAACGGCAGGATCTCTCCTATATTGAAAAAGTTCGTTTCGCCCAGCAGCTCGAGCGGCGCTTTTCGCGGGATGTGATCATGTCAGCTCTGTCTGTCTATAAGAGCGACTTGTCGAACATGCTGGCTGTCGGCGCCAAGATTTCTGTTGATCTCATCGAGGCGATTGGTCCCGCGCATGGCGTTGGCCGGCGCAATTGGATGGCATTGGCCGATGTCGTAGCGGATTCCGCCCAACTGGACAAGGCGAGAGCTGTTACGCAGCAGCACCAATTCGCCGCCCTTTCCTCAAAGGACAGGTTTGAAGCTGTGGCGCGATCGCTCAAGCCCGGCGCGCTCGCCCGCAGCCAGGATACGCTTCTATCGGATGCTGGTCAGGAAATCGGCCGCATCACCCAGAGCAAACAGAAAGTCACGGTCACAATCGACCGGAAATCATCACCGGAGTTTGCGGAATTCGTGCTCAACGAGCTGCCGCGCCTCTTCAAGGAGTATCGGCAGAGCCGCTAATCGGCTCTGCGATGCAGGCAACGTAGTCAGGAGATCGACACAGCAAAAGAAAAAGGCCCCCGAAACAGCGTCCGGAAGCCCTTCTCATTAGTTAGCACCTAGAGAATCGCACTTCTGCGAATCACAGTCAAGAGTTCCCGTGAGGGAAAGCGCCGTTTCGGCGAGCAGATTTCTTTTGCCTAGCGATAGGTGAAAGAGCATGGAAACGCATATCTCAACGACGCCCTTTGGGCGGCGGCCGATGACGCTTGGTATGATTTCAAGCCAGGTGGCCGCAAAGGCAATGCCGGCGGACCTAACAGTCCACAAATGGCATGTCTTCCAGAACATCAAGGAAGCCCGAGGCGCCTTGGGCGCGACCGATCGCGCACTGGCCATACTTGACGCCCTGCTTTCGTTTCATCCGGACACCGCGCTCTATGGCGATAGCGAGCTGATCGTCTGGCCCTCCAATGAGCAGTTGATCGGCCGCGCCAATGGCATGCCACCTTCGACGCTACGGCGGCACCTGGCTGTCTTGGTCGAGTGTGGCTTGATCATCCGCAGGGACAGCCCCAACGGCAAACGCTACGCGCGGAAAGGGCAAGGGGGCGAGATCGAGCAAGCCTACGGCTTCGACATCTCGCCGATCGTGGCGCGCGCAGCGGAGCTCAAGGAGCTGGCGGAAGTCGTCCGAGCCGAGAAGAGGGCCTACCGAGTCGTTAAGGAACGGCTAACCATATGCCGCCGCGACATCGTCAAGATGATAGACGCCGGCATCGAGGAAGGAGTTCCGGCAAATTGGGGCAGGGTCCAGCAAACCTATCAAGCCATCGTCGGCCAGATTCCCCGTACAGCGCCCTGCCAGGTCCTCGAAGCCATCACCGCCAAGCTGGAGGACCTCTGGGCTGAAGTGCGTGAGGTATTGGAATCATTCGTAAAAACAAAGAATATGAGCGCCAATGAGTCTCATATCGAGCGCCACATACAGAATTCAAAACCAGACTCTAAATCTGAATCTGAAAGCGGCTTAGGAAATAGGGATGAAGCGGACGGCAACGTTGCGGACACTGACAACGTACGGAGCCTGCCGAAGCGCGAGCTGCCGTTGGGGATCGTGCTGGATGCCTGCCCGAACATGCTTTGGCTGGTGAAGGGCGGCGGCGGAATCCGCAACTGGCGTGAATTTCTGGCCGCGGCCGAGGTTGCCCGGCCAGCCCTGGGCATCAGCCCGAGCGCCTGGGAGGAAGCGCGAACGGCAATGGGTGGGCAGCAGGCGGCGATTGCCATTGCCGCGATCTACCAGCGGCAGGACCAGATCAACAGCGCCGGCGGCTATTTGCGCAGCCTGACGGACCGAGCAAAGGCCGGAAAGTTCTCGGTCTGGCCGATGGTGATGGCCTTGTTGCGGGCAAAGCTTGACGCATCGAAGACAACTGGAACCGGTTCCGAGGCTGAAGCCGCTGCGGTCGATTTGGAGACGGCGGGCAAGGTTGTGCGCACCGAAAACCGGCTGGAAATCAGCGATGCGTTGCGCCGCAGTCTCGACAAGCCGGGACGCAGGTCATGATCAGCCGGGCGGGTTTCGATCCAAACTATGGGACATGGACGGTGGCTGCAGCGCTTGTCGGGACGAGCGTCTTATGAGAGCATCGAAGGCATGAAAAACGAGCACGACCGGGTACCGACGCCCGATGAAACTGCCGGAATGGTTTGGTAGAACTCACTTGCCGAATCCGATCGCGCGGCGTGGCTGGCGCGGGCTAACAGCGCGGTTCCAGATGATGCCTTGGTATGCCATTGCGGGTTACGATCTTCATCTCTATTTCGCTGGCGATCGAGGGCGCCCGCATCGAAAGGAGCCGCTTCGTGGATCTCCGGTCGCTCGTCGCACTATCTCAGCTGTAAATTCTGGCGCGTGGTACTAACCTAACGGATCCAATGCGCATCGTCGTCCGCAACAGCCCCGGTCATCCACTTGCCCCCCTCACTGAGCGGGAAGCGATGGCGCTGCGCGCCTGGTACGGCAATTCCAGCAATAAAGACGATGATCGCATCGCCCTTACCGCCATCAAACGCGCCAAGACCATGGATGGCTGGATCGAATGCGACTGTGTTTCCAACCAATTCAAGCCGCTGCTCGCGCCGATCCAGCAGGAAAAAACCTTCACGCTGCGCCGTCTCACGCCAAAGGACGGAGATCCGCACCAACAAGAAGATCGGCCAAACCATGCCGACACCTGCCCCTTTCATATCGATCGAGATGAGACCCCTGCTCTCTTCGACCGCGGATATAACATCAGGCCGCTGCCCAAAATTGAGCGCACCTATGTTGATGCTCTGCCTGCCATCCCCGACCGGCTTGCCGACCGCGACGCGCCGGCGCCGACGCGGTCCGTTGAACGCAACGACAGGCCCTCTAAACTCGGCGTCATCCTCTGGAGGCTGATAGACAAAGCCGCCGTGAACGTGATCCCGCCTCTGCAGGATCGGCCGGAATTCGCTCTCAGCCCTCAAATCTCAAAGCTTCGACATGCCGCACGCGAACTCAAGGTTCTGCGCACCTGGACACTCGGCGCGCTGATGTCGACTTGGGCGGCAGACTACTGGGATCTGCACAGCCGCTGGCAAGCGTTACTCGACAAATCACACCCCGACTGGCCCGAAGCCTTGCGGCGCACCGGGTTCATGCTGCTCTTTTCGCCTACCGTCTCAGCCAAGGTCGTCTCACCCGCATCGAACGCGCGCAAGATCGAGGTCCACTCCAAAGTGCGCCAGCCGCTGCGCGGCGATCCCGCAAGCCGCGGGCCTTTCCTTACAATCCTCAATGCCGATTTTCAGGAGAATGACCAAGGCCCGATCAGGGCAATTCAGGCCTATGCGCAGCCAGTCTACAACGGCGATACACTGTTTCCCGTAGAATCTGGCTTCGAACGCGACGTTTTGCACATGCTGTTCTGGTTGCAGCACTCCCTCTTCGAAGCCGCGCCGCAACTGCGTATCAGGATCACCAAACCGCTGTTTGCATGGGAAACCCCTTCGGGGCTCTGCCGCCCTGACTTCGTGCTCGAGACAACCTATGGCAATTATGAGCCTGTGAACCTTATCGTCGAGGCCTTCGGCATGGACACCGACGAATACAAGACCGCGAAGGAAAAAACGCTCCCTCGGATGCGCGAGATCGGGCCTGTCTTCGAAATCCGGCCAGCTGATATTTCCCAGGCAACCGCCGAAGAAACCGGCAAGCGGCTGCTTTATTGGGTGCTCGAGCATTCCCGGCACTCGACGCGGGCGCCGCGTCAAATATCGACCGAGCCAAATGCGACTACACACGGCTCTTGAATACTTTCGCGAAGGCAAGTTCCGCTCGCTTGAGCCATGGCAAACGGATGAGCCGGCGGAACTCGCCCGCTTCGTCGGACAACGCGCACCGGAAACCGTCGAATTCTCATTCAGCTTCGTCGATCCAGACACGGTCGATGACGCCCTTCAGGTCTTCATCGACTTCTCCAACCAGCTATGGGACGCGGAGATAGCCCCCATCCCCGCACGCCTTCTTTTTGGTCTCCTGGTGCCAGAAAATCCTCGATGAAACCGTCCACTTCGCCGCGGTCTGCCAGCGCGTCACAAGCGAGGTCAACGGCAAAGTCATTGCTCTATCGACGCATGTGATGTTCGAAACCAAGAGCCGCACCAATCTCGTTTTTGTTAATCAATCGGGTCACAAAATCATCGGCGACCACAAGCGCGTGCCCATCCGCCAACACCGATACCGGCACGCTGGCGTGGTCGCCGCTCTTCTTGGTGCACTCTCGACACCGCAGGCGATCCGGCACGAAGAACCGGCACCAACTCGCCTCAACAAGCAGCGCGAGAAGAAGGGCAAGGTGCCGGTCGCGCCCGTGATTGTCATCGACGTGCGCGCCAGCCATCTCGCCAAGTCACCGGGCAGAGGCCGACCACCCTGGCGGACGGCCACGTCATCCCCGTCGCTCCCTGGGGTGAACGTCGAAGGCGACATCCCGCCGCTCAATCCGGAACGTGGTGAAAGGTGTAACGACTACATCATTCTTGCCATTTTTTGCCATAACGCCTATCTTGGGCGCATGAGCACCATGAACATATCCTTGCCCGACAACCTCAAAACCTTCGTCGACCAACAGGTCTCCGAACGAGGATACGGCACAAGCAGCGAGTACGTTCGCGAATTGATCCGACGTGATCGGGATCGTGAACAGTTGCGCGGCCTGCTCATGGAAGGTGCATCAACACCACCGACCGAGCCGATCGACGACCGCTACTTCGAAAACCTGCGCGATCGCATTCAAAGCCGCACCAAAGCGTGACGGCGAAGCTGGTTATTCCGCGCGAGCAAGCGCGAGAGGACGTTGACAAGGCCGTTGAAAACTATCTCGAAACAGCTGGTCCACGGGTTACGACCAACCTGGTCGAGCAGCTCGAACGGGCTTACACTCAAATTGCCAGTTATCCGGCCGCCGGGTCGCCGCGCTTCGCCTACGAACTCGGCGTCCCCAATCTGCGCCACGTTCGGATCAATGGTTTTCCTTATCTGATTTTTTATGTCGAGTTGGCCGCGCACATAGACGTCTGGCGCGTCCTGCATGCCAAACGCGATATACCAGCCTGGTTGGAAGATCCCGACTTGCCCCCTATGTAGAGGCAACCGCGTTCTGGACCAAGGCCACGCCGGCGCGTGGCCCGCGTTCGCCCAGGGCCGCCGGGCGGGCGACATCAGACAGCAGTACTCGCGCGGGAAGCGCTTGCAGCGCGGCGGTGACGAGCGCCTGGCCTGGCCTTCGAAGTCGAGTTTTCGCTTCTCGCCGTGCTGGACCTATTCGGCTTCTGCCGCTCGCGGATGCAAGACCAAGCCTGAATCCCCAGCTCCGGGCCCGTCACAAGAATGGATCCGACTGCACGCCGACATCCTGTTCGTCTCAACAAACCCGAAATGTGGCAACAAAATTCCCGTTCGCGGTACGGTATTTGGAATAATCTTCGTCGCAACCGAGCGAAAACAGGGCCAAAAGAGGCTTGTTCAGCGATCTCCTCCCAAGCCGCTGGACAGAGTTCCCTCTAAAGCTTTGACCCTTCCTTTCGCCGGGCCGTATTCGAGTCCGGCTTTTTCTTCCCCTGCCGAAGGCGGTGCACTCAAGCGTCGACGCCGGCGGCCATTGCTAAGGTACACGGCGGCCGTGCGGAGGAAGCAGTTCGAGACACGGCGGGCCAGGCGGCGTCGCCATCGAAGCCTTGACACGAAGACTATGCAAGAAAAAGACATTCCGGCGTTTGTACAATCAGTTGTCGATCTCGGCTGCAACATCTGCGCAATCGGCCATTTCGGATATGTCTTCGGCGATGTTGATTTACCGCCTGCCCAACGCGAGGCCATCCAGCCACAGCTGCGATGGATTGCCGAAATCTACGGCGAACGCGATTATCTCGTGGCAGAGATAATCGCATACCTGTGGTCGATCGGACGCTATGTCGAGATTGGGCCGCAGACAGGGGCTAATGATGGCAGTCGATGATCGTCGAACTGCTCCGGCTTCAGGTAACGATGCCGACGTTCGACGCGAACGCAGATCCCAGCGAGGCGTTCGGGCGCATCGAGCGCGCCCTGGGGGGAGATGATAGCGGGTATTCCTTTTACCCGATCTTCTGCGCCAAAGCCTGCCGGCCCAGGACATCTCGTACTTCAGCAATATGATCGCCCAGCCGCGACGCGTCGGCAGGGATCATCGCGTCGCCGTGGAAAAGGCAGAGTGGGTGGTTCTCAATCACTCTCCCACCGGCGTCGTTGACTTTCACGTGGATGATATTGTTTTCGATGAAAGCGCGTACGAGGACCCGAGGAAATGGAGCCGGGCGACTTATGCCAAGTTCTCCAAAACGACACCCCATTTCCGTTCAGATACGCCCACCGAAAATGAACGTCACGTTTCCCCTAGCTTCGGCTGGCGCCTCACGCAGAAGGGGCGCCCGGGATACCTTCTAAAAGCGCTTTCTCCGTGGAGTTAGTCGCCCTCTGGTGAACGATCCAGGCCGGAAAGGGCAAGCCGCTGCGCGGCCGCGCTCAGCTCCGCTAAGGCTCCGCATCCGCTTCGCGGATGCCCTCGCCAAGCTTCGTCGAGCCCCGAAACGGGTCTCGCCCCGTACGGGCTACGATCGCTCTTGCGACGCCCAGGCAGCGCTCACTCACAACCTTATCGGCCTGGCACCACCGCCCCGGCCGGCCGGTAGAAGGTGGCAGGCCAGCCCCTTCTTATAAGAGTTAGAGAAAGCACAGGCCCGGTCGAACGGGCCTGAGTGGGAGAGAGAGGCTTTCCCCGGTCCCGTGATCGGAGAAAGCGTCATGACCAGCAAATCCCACAAACGTTCCGCCACCGTCCGCCGTCCGGACAAGGACGTCTATCAGCGCATCACCAATAAAATCGTCGAGCAGCTCGAGGCCGGCGTGCGCCCTTGGCATCAGCCATGGGGTGCAAACGGATCGCCGACACGCCCGCTGCGCCACAATGGCGTGCCCTATCGTGGCATCAACACCGTGCTGCTCTGGATGGAGGCCACGGCTAACGGGTACGCCTCCCCCTACTGGATGACCTATCGCCAGGCTCAGGAAATGGGTGGACAGGTCAGAAAGGGAGAAACCTCCACGCTCGTCGTCTATGCCGGTGCAATCGAAAAGACCGAGGAAGGCGAACATGGCGAGGAAATCGAGCAGCGCATCCCCTTCCTGAAAGGCTACTGCGTCTTCAACTGCGACCAGATCGACAATCTTCCGGCCCAGTTCACCCCCGCACCAATCGAGCCGCTCCCGCCCATGGAGCGCTTTATCACCGCCGACGCCTTCTTCGCCAATACCGGCGCCAAGATCCGTCACGGCGGCAACAAGGCTTACTTCAGTCTCACTGACGACCTCATCGGAATGCCCGTCTTCGAGGCGTTCGAGTCGCCGGACTCTTACGTTTCGTGCCTCGCACATGAGGTCGCACATTGGACTCGGCACCCGACCCGCCTCGACCGTGATTTCGGCCGCAAGACATGGGGTGACGAAGGCTACGCGATCGAAGAATGTGTGGCCGAAATTTCGAGTGCCATGATTTGCGCGGATATCGGCATCGAGGATGAACCGCGCGAGGATCACGCCGCCTATATTGGCAGCTGGATCAAAGTTTTAAAAAACGAGAAGCGGGCCATTTTCCAAGCCGCCGCTCATGCCGAACGTGCCGTCGCCTACCTGCACAGCCTGCAGCCCGACGCCGCCACCAAGGACGATGCGCCGCGGGCCGCGGCCGCCTGATCTTCCCTCCCCCTCACCTTACCGATATCAAGAAAGGTTACGATCATGGCCGAGACCATGCCGAGGAAATTCACCGTCTGCGCGGCCTTTTATGACAGCGACTGCCGCGCCACAATCACCGTCGAGGCCGAGGAAGTCACGGACGCCTGCGAGAAGGCGATCTCCGCGATCGACAACGGTGATATCGACACCGACCGCAAGACGTGGGACCCCGCGCCGACCTTCGTTTATGGCGTGGTCGAGGGCGACGGCGACCCTTGGGACGGAACGCAAAACGTCCCCTTCCGCTTCACTGAGGATAGTATCCACCTCCCTCAGTACCATGCCGATGCGATTATTTTTGCGGAACAAATCGCTCGCCTCGAGACCTGGGGCGATTGCATCACGCACATCTGCAAAGATGAAGGCGTGACCGATCCCATGGCAATCAAAGCACGCCTCCAGGAGGAACAGTTCGATCTCGAGTATCTTGTCGGCCAACACCAAGCGCTTAACGGCCTGATTGAACAAGCCCGTGAGATCGTCCGCGGCGAGGCCATCGAACCAGCACCGGACGCTACCACCCTACTTACGACCTGCCTCGGCGCGCTCGAAGCCTGTTTGACGCAGATGGGACAGATGCGTGCCATGTTCGATGATTGCGACGGCGCCATCCAGGATGCCGTCGACGCCGCCGAAAAGGCGATCGAGCAGGCCAAGCTTATTTCCCTGCCACGGTAGGAGGAAAACACAATGCTGCTTTCCTCCCGCCTGCGGCGTCGTCTGACGGCCGCCCTCAGCGGCCGCCTGCTCGCCGTCTCCTTCGGCTCCGGCGCGTCGATTCGACCGCCATGCTCGTGGTGCTGAAGCTCGCCGGCCTTCGTCCCGCCGTCATCACCTTCGCCGATGCCGGCGGCGAAAAGCCCGAAACGCTCGATCACATCGACCGCATGAATGGTGTGCTCGGCGACTGGTCCTGGCCGGCAATCGTCGTGTGCCGCAAGGTTCCTCTCGCCAGCACCGGGTATGCGGAACTCTACGGCAACTGCATCGTCAACGAGACGCTACCCTCCCTCGCCTTCGGCATGAAGGGGCGACACACGTCCATACCAAGCGCCTCCTCGACCCGAACTACCCGCCCGAACCTGAAGTGTACATCAAGCGCAAGCCGCGGCGCCCGTGCTGGCGAAGCAGCGGACCGCGTTGGTCTTCGACACCTACTGAAGCGTTCCTCTGCTCCAGTGCAGGGACCATCGTTGATCAAATCGCCGCAAGAGGTTGATTGGCCTTCTTGCCGAATAACGTATTTTCTGTATAATGCAGATTTTACAGACTTGGAGGTCGAGATGAAGGAATTTTCGTTTTCGGATCTGAGCCGTCGGTCCGGCGACGTCCTGGACGCCGCCATGGCTGAGACAGTGTCCCTGGTGAAGCGCGGCAAGGCGAAGGTGGTGATGATGCCGACGGCGGAATACGAGCGCCTGACGGGGGTGCGTAGGCGGGGCCAGAACGCGTTCACGCTCGCCACCGCTCCCAACGAAGACATCGATGACCTGATGACAGGGTTTCAGCAGATTCTCGACGACGCCAGAAAGTCCGGCGAATGAAGCGGGGAGAGGTCTACCGCTTCCACTACCTCTGGGGGCATGAGGCTGTCCGCGGCGAAGAGAGCGGCCGGAAAATCCGGCGCGTCTGCCTGATGATGGAAGTCAACGGGTGGCTCTACCTGTTCCCGATCTCCGGGCAGGCGCCGCAGCCGCGGGAGCCGGGCGAGGAACGGCTCTACGAGATCATTCCGGAAACCGAGCGCCACAGGATCGGCCTCGGGGCCGAAGCCGAGAAGGTGAGTCACCTGATCCTGGATGATTACAACAAGGTCAAGCTGGACGAGCTCTACGACTTCGAAAGCGTGACGCCTGTCGGTTCCTTTAGCCCGCGCTTTCTCGAAAAAGTCGCCCGGCGCTTCATCAACGCCATGCGCGACAGGCGGCCGATCGCCGGCCTCACGCGGCGCTGATCCATCCGGACACAGCAAGCGCCCCAACGGAAAATTAGATTGCGTTTATGCTTAGCACCCTAGGGCAGCCTGCCTCAAGCGGCAACAAGCTCGAGCCGACGAGATCCGGCGGAGGGAACGCCAGCCCCTTCGCCCCGGCCTGGCCGCGCTCCCGGTCCATGACCGACGCCGGCGGCCTGCCTCGGCAAGGGCCTGCTGCGCGCGCGTTCCCGGGGGGAATCGGGCAGGATCTGCCCCGCAGCGATCGACTCAGCTAAATCAAGCAGCGATCCAAAGCCGTCAACAGCCCCACTACATTTTGTGTTACCGGAGCTAACGGGATAAGCCTTTAAACAAGAAAGGAAATGCGATGGTTGTAAGCATGAAAGACCATCCTTTTTATGAACGGATGAGAACTGTCCCGTTGAACGAGGCGGCATCAATGATTTCAACCACACCGGTAGATCGTGCACCAAAGGATCTGCGGCGGCGTATCTTTCGGGAGTTTGCCCGCCTGCTGCTTGTGAATCGTGCTGAACGAAAGAAATACGGCTTCAATTCTGACAGCGGCGGAGAAATCGTCCGCGGACTCGAGCAAGCATATCAGGCGGGTGTCGAGGCCGCGAAACGCGAGTTGAGCCTGCAAACTCGAAAGGTAGGTCAGATCCAGCCTCAGCAACCGCGACGCCGAGATACCGGGCCTTGGAAACTATCAGACGATTAACTGTTGAGCCGATCGCGCGAACTGGCCGCCCGAGAGCCACATCTGAAACGCCCCGCCCAGCATGGCCCGATAGAGCAAGAGGCAGGGAAGCCCGGCTGACCGGGCTCCGAAAGAGGAGAGAGTTTCTCCCGCCCGGCTCATCAGGAGCCATGCCATGACCAATCCCACCATCGCCATGATCCCCCTCAACAAGCTGTCCCTCAGCCCGCTTAACGTTCGCAAGACGGCTGCGAGCGAAGAGGACGACAACGAGCTTTATGCCAGCATCAAAGCCAACGGCATCAAGCAGAACCTCCTCGTCTACAAGTCCGCAAACGGCTATCTCGTCCATGCCGGCGGACGCCGCTTCACCGTGCTCGAGCGCCTGGTCACTGAAGGCGAATATCAGGCCGACAAGGAAATCCCCTGCATCATCGAAACCAAAAAGCAGGCCGAGGAAACCTCCCTCATCGAAAATTTCGTTCGGGCCGGCATGCACCCGGCCGACGAGGCCGAGGCGTTCAACGCCCTTGAAAAGAAGGGCTGGTCTCGCGAAGAAATCGCCAACCGCTTCGGTGTCACCCTCAACTTCGTCGACCGCCGCATGAAGCTCGCTCGCGTCTCTCCCGTCATCATCGAGGCGTTCCGCGCCAACAAGATGACGCTCGAATGCGTGCAGGCCTTCTCGATCACCGACGATCACGGCCGACAGAAGGAGGTCTGGGAGGAATACACGAACAGCCCCTACGCGCCCTATCCGAGCAACATCAAGTCAGCCCTGACGCAGCGCACCTATCACGGCAATTCCAAGCTTGCCCTCTTCGTCGGCGTCGAGACCTACCAGGCCGCCGGCGGCACGGTGCTCCGTGACCTCTTCTCCGACAACAACAGCGTCCATCTCGCTGATGGCGGTCTGCTGGAAAAACTTGCCGGCGAAAAGCTGCAGGCGACAGCCGACGAACTCGCCAAGGAATGGAAATGGGTCGCAGTTGAAGTCGAAGTCGCCTATGACGCCTTCCGCTCCTTCGGTCGCGTCTATCCGGAACCGGTCGAACCGGATCCCGCACTCGTCAAGGAATTCGAGGACCTCGAAACTCGTCTCGGAGCGTTTTCGAACGAGTATGACGAGGAGACCTGGACGGACGAGCTGCAGGCTGAGGAAGACGCCGCCTCCGAGCGCCTTGAGGAAATCCGGAAGATCATTGCCGACAGCGCGACCTTTACGGCCGAGCAGAAGGCGATCGCCGGTGTTGTCGTCACCGTTGATCATGGTGGTGATCTGCGCACCGAGGCCGGCCTTGTCCGTCCCGAAGACCTCCCCAAAAAGAAGTCTGGCGAGGATGAAGACGAAGGCGACAGCGCCGGTCCGGACATTCAGATGCCGGCCTCAACGACCCGCACGATCGATGCGAACAATGATCCGGCAACTGACGCTCGCAAGCAGCAAGGCGTCTCGATGTCGCTTGCTGAGGAACTGCGCGCCACGCGCCATCAGATTCTGCAGGCACATCTCGCCGCTGACTTCACCACCGCCTTCGACGTAATGCTCTATTCGATGTGCTTCCGCACCCTGCGCAACTCGTCCTCTCGTTCGACACCAGTCAATGTGTCGATCACGCACGCCGAGACATGGCGCAACCGCGATGCCATCAAGGATACCGTCGCCGCCCGCATGCTTCAGGCAACTCGCGACGGGCTCAACGTCGAATGGCTATCGCTCGCAAGCCCGCACGACTTCGAAGCCATGTGCGCGCTGCCCGACGCCGACAAACAGGCTCTTTTCGCCTGGTGCTCGGCACACGGCGTCATCCAGCAGCTCGCAACCGACACCGGCGCCAATCCGATCATCGAGGTCATCGGTCACCGCATGGCAATTGATGCCGCCGCTTGCTGGAGGCCCACGGCTGCAAACTATTGGGGCAAGACCAAGAAGGACCATGCCATCAAGGTCTCCCGCGAACTGATCGGCGATCGGTGGGCCGACGACAAGGCCAAGGACAAGAAGCCGGTCATTGCCGCCAGCATGGAACAGGCCTTCAGCGAGGATCCGCGCGCCGCAGCCGGCCTCACCCCGGACACGGCTGCCAAAACCTCCACCTGGCTGCCCGACGGCATGGCCTTCACCGGCTCCTTCATCGAGCGGGCTCCGGCACCGGATTATTCGTCGCACGATTACAATGATCTTGACACGGAAGACAACGAAGACCGGGAAACCGACGTCGATGGAGCTGACGACGCCGATCCCGAGGACGAGCTTCAGGAACACGAGCAGGTTGTCGACGAAGACGATGATATTCCCGCTTTCCTGAAAGAAAATGCGGCCTGACCGCTTGCCTCCCACCCAATCGTCACAACGGCCCGGCTCACACCGGGCCGTTTTCGCATCAACAGCAACGGAGCAATATCATGCGACTGACTTTCCCCGCGAACAAATTGCGCGAACTGCTCACGGCAGCCGAATCCCGCTGGCCTTTGGGCCTGCGTCCTCGATGGGGTATCGAGGATCCAGCCGGCTTCTGGCTGGTCGGCGATCAGGGCGTCTACCTCATGCATAACGGCATGGCGACCGATGAAAAGCAGATCGTCGTCTACGCCCTGGAGTGCAATCCCGACTCCATGCCCTTCGATCAGTGGTGGGCCGCCAAACAGGCCACCTTCGGCGGTGATGACGGTTGCGAATTCATCGACGCCGCTGTCGTGCGCGATGCCATTGCCGCCAACAGCCCGCTTGTCTTCGAGTTCACCGAAACCACGATTTCGGTTTTCACCGAACAACGCCGGCATTGACCGGCTTCCTGGTTGGAGCATAACCATGAAACGCAAATACACTGTCGTCGAGAACGCCGGATATATCGGCGAGACAGATATAACATCCTTCCCGACATTGCGCGAAGCCATCGGTTGGCGGGATCGGCACTATGAACCCGACGAACTGGAAACGCTTCACGTCCAGATCGCTTGCGATCTGCCCGACGGGTCCCGAACCTACGAATACTAGAGATTGGAGAGAGCATGAGCCGACATATTGCTACTGTCACCAAGGGCGGAAAGTCCGATCCCGAAGCCGTCATCGGCTATGACCCGCCCTTGCGAACCTTTTTCTTGCAGGCGTTTCCCGACGAGGAAACGGACATGTGCGAACTATGGCTTGGAACACTCCTCGAAGAGTTTCCATCGCTGGAAAGCATTGTCACCGCTGCGCGCGCACAAGGCTATGACCTTTCCGGACTGTCGCGCGAAGCCGTCGTTTCCCTGATCAAGGAATCGAGCAAACCGACACCCCCGAGCATCGGTGAACAACTCGGCATAGTCCGATAAGCCTCACGGGCTCCTGACGTCGGTTCGACAGGGCCGCCCTTCTGCTCAAAGGGGGGCCCTTTTTTCCGTGACGGTTCTTCAGACCGCGTGACAGGCACGCGGCCGCTCGTCGCGGAGCACGCAGCCATGACCGACTATACCCCCTATATCCAGAAAGCCCTTGCCACCGAAGGCGGACACTTGTCGATCGGCCGCGGCGGCTTCTCCCTTCACTACGGCCTCGGCTGGCTCAGCGGCTATGATTGCGACACCGTCAAGGCCGAAGCCATCGCCGCAGGGCTGCCCGTCTATGACAGCCGCAAACTCGATTTCGGCGTCGTCGCGAAACTTGCCTGCAACGGGCCTATGATTGCCGTCGGTCGCGCCCCCGATCCCGCGCCCTGGAACAGCCTCTCCTTCGTTCCGCTCTATCACGTGATGGATGCCTACCGACGCGCAGGCGCTGAAATCCACCACATGCCGCCCACGCCGCTCAATTCCGGCCCTGACGCCTGAAGGAGCGCCGCCATGATCGCCTATCAGGACGCCAAGAGCGAACTCCTGCGCATGGAAGAGGCCTGCCGTATCAACTCCGGCATCTGAAGATCATCGATCGCCAGATACTCTGCGCCGCCGAACGCATGACGATCAGGGACCGGAAAAAAGTCCGCCAGTACGGTCGCCATGCTTCCACCTGGACCCCGGCCGATGAGCGGCACTATCGCGATTGCATCGCCACGATCTTCGAAGGTCGACGCAGCGAAGTCGAAGCCTTGCGACGCAAGATCGAACGCCAGACTGACGCGATCAATCGCCTGCGTGCACGCCTCGGCATCAACGAACCCTGCCAAACATCGTCATGATCAGCGGTTGAAGCCCCTTTCCCACTTCATTCCGGATGCCCCGCCATCGAGCAGGCATCGAAGAGATTTTTGCCCTCGACCGGCAACAGCCGCCAACCGAACGCTCGTTGCCCTGGAAAGAGACCCGCAACGGCGTCACCGTTGTCGTCGAGCCCAAACCCATTGGGCCATCGACCTGCTCGCCTTTGTCATGTCGGCGCGATCCTACTGCTACTACGCAGACTGGTGCCTCCATGGGGTCAACGCCCGCTTCTTCCCCCATATTTCGATAAGCGGCTCCGACATCTTGTTCAAGGCTCACGATCTCGTCTCGCAAGAAATCGACGACGGGCGATGGACCGGAGGCCGACCATGAGCGTCGTTTACAGAAAAATCGCCGCCATTCTCTCCGGCTTTGCCGGCGAGCACGGCCTTCCCAACGCAATCGGCGTCACAGAACTCGCTTCAGCTGATGAACGCTGCGAGCGAGTCTGGTTGCAAGCTGATGCTTGGCAAGATTTTCCGCAACGAGCGGATCGGGCTCAACCGGGAGCTTGAGGCATGGATTGGTCGTAACCGCCTACGGCCCATCGAAAGATGGCTCCCACATGGTCGCTTGGCTTGAAGCCACCCATTCCAGGTCGGGCGTTACGCCCGACGAAACGGCCGCCTGACGGCGCCCTCCCCTCCCCACGCGATATCGAGAGCAAGAGGCAGCCCGAAAGAGGTCGGACCGGCGCGGTCGAAAGAGAGCGCCCGCCGATTCCCCTTCATCCGGCTCTCCGGAGGCCTGCCCCATGTCAGCGATAGCACTGCTACAGCGCGCGCCGGCGCGAGATACCGCGTTGGACGAAGCGCTTGCCCGATACGATGCAAATTTGGCCGCGTATCGCGTCCTCTCCGCCAAGATGCGCCTGCCAAACCGCGCCGCACTATTCGAAGCGCTCGCCGCAGCGCGCATCTCTCTCATTATCGTCACCGTCGACCGAGACGACGATGACGGTCGCATCGAGCAAATAGCGCTCATCACCGACGATCGGTCGACGCGGCTTCCCCACGGTCCCATCACCCTCTCAATCCCTCAATGGGGATTGCCGGACCCTGTCCCCCTCGAACTGTCAATTCCTCATGCGATCGCGCGCATGGCCTATGACTGCCTGGAGCAGGCCAACGGCACTTGCGAGGCCGACCTCTCCAGTCCGGACAAACTCGTTTTCAACGTTGCAGCCCGTTCGATCGTGCTCGTGCCCCGCCATGGAGGAAAAGCCAATGCCTGATATCATCGAGACCACAGTGTATCGCCTCGACGAACTGTCCGACGCGGCCAAGGAAAACGCGCGCGCCTGGTATAGGGAAAATGGCTTCGATCATGACTGGTTCGAATTCGTCTATGATGATTTCGAGACCATCTGCGCCATCCTCGGCATTCGCCTCAAAACTCGCCCCGTTCAGCTGATGAGCGGACGATCTCGTTCGGATCGCCCACGCATTCAGTCCGCATGCCGGGCAGCTATAGCATGTCTTGCTCGCCGCCTTCTTGCGACGCGCCGCCTGCTTTTTCGCGTCGTCCCCAACTCGACATAGAGCGCGTCGAAGCCTTCCTTCTCCAGCTTGGCATAAACGGTCTGGAATGGTCCTCACTGAGCAATGAGTGCGTGACACGCTGTCCGGTCTCGTTGCCGCCAGGCTCTCCCGTCGATGACGGAGCGAGCCCCACGGAATGCATTTTCTCCGCCCATTCGCGGTTGTGATAGCCGCCGCGCGACGGCTTGCCGAAATGGTGCTGCCACAGATGCACCATCTCATGCACGAGCGTCGAAAGGGTCTGTTCTGTCGGGCGGACGCTGAAATGCGAGGGGTTCAGCGCAATTTCGTCGGTCACGAACGCGCCGTCCTTCGAGCCGAAACGACCGCCAGCGAAATAGCCGTAGGCCTTTTTCACACGCTGGATGCTTATGAGGTACGACGGCAACTCGTCCCCAAACAATTCCGCATTGAACACCGCATAGGCATGATCGAGCCCGCTATAGGGTTTCTTCGTCGGATTGATCTTCATCATGAGGCCAAATTGTCTGGTACGATACAATTCGGGCGTTTGAGGTCATGGTTCAGCAAGCCCGCCCTTGTGGCCAAAAGGGTTCAAGCGGGCTGACCGGCAGTCGCATGGATTCCAGATCGAGGTGACTTCGCCGCTAGCCTCACGCCATGGCCGTCGCAACGATGCTGGCGAGGCTGATTCACGGGAAACACGGAATGAGCAGGATCCTGCGAGCCGGCGCAGGGGCGAAGGCAGACACAGTCGCGCAGATCGATCGCGCACGAATGCGAAACTCTTCGAACTGTCGCCTGTGCCCGCGCTGCTGCATGGTGCGTTGGCCCCACACCGGCCGCTGCCTGAGATCGGCGAAAGCCGGTCCTACGGCCCTTCCGTTGAGAGGCAAACACGAGGAACGGAGACAACGTTCTCCGTGTCTAATCCGAATTCATCCCCAGTGACGCCCCTTATTCGAACCGCCGCCGTCGGCCGGGTCAACCCACGCCTGACCCTAAAGGGCAAGCCAGCGGGGGGTTCCCCATAATCGCTACGCGATCACGGCGCGCCGGCGCGCCGCCCTTCGGGTGGGTGATCCCCCTCCCCCGCTGGCACAGGCATGGGTCGAGCTCCGGGATAAATCCCGTCGTGACCAGTCCGCCGTCTGGCGCTTTGTCATGGGGCGTTCACGGGAATGATCCCGATCAGCTAAGGAGAACCGCAATGTCCGCCACCATCGCTCGCCTCACTGCCAACGAAAAAGGCTTCACCGGCACCCTCGCCACCCTCGCGATCCGCTGCCCGATCTCGATCGTCGAAAACGTCAAGAGCAGCAACGAAAGCCAGGAACCCGACTACCGCGTGGTCGCATCCCGCAACGGCTTCGAACTCGGCGCAGCCTGGGTTCGCACCTCGCAGCGCACCGGAGCCGAATACATCTCCGTCTCGCTCCGCGCCCCCGAGTTCGGTACCCTCTACGCCAACATCGCACCGGCCCCCGGCGGCAAGGAAGGCGAATTTGTCATGATCTGGAACCCGCCGGCCAACTAATCGGCGCGCTTTGGAAAACCCCGCCCGCAAGGGCGGGGCTTTCTGCGTCGGTGCCCCTCAAACAACCGAAAGGAGTGCTCGCAATGTCCGTCAACAGGCTGCAAAACGTTGAAATTCATGGCAGAAATGTCTATATTGAACGCCGAAAGAGAGGTGCCATGCTCGACAATGTTCCCGACATCATCACCACGCGCGAACAAGCCGACATGGTGATCAATGCCTTCTTCCAGACCGGCGACCTCGACGTGTTTTCGCGTCATCGTCAGGCTATGCTCGATGACGACGATCACGGCAGCCTCGCCATCATGCGCGGCTCTGGCAACGAACTCGGTCCGTTCGAGGAATTCCTCTCCGCGCTCGAGGAGCACGGCGTCCTGACCATGGACGAGGCCTTCACCGTCGGCGATCGCTACCTCGCTTACAAACGATCAAAAGCGGCCTGATCGGCCGTTTTTCTTTTCCCGACCAGAATTTCGAGCAGATCCCCGGCTGTTGACCGGGGGACGCGAGGCGATTCAAATCGCATCTGATTGTTCTAGTTTGGTTATTCGGTGACCATGTCTGATCAAGACCCCTATTGCTATCCCGGCACATCGGTACTGATCAACAAATTCGGTGCGCGCGATCAGGATACGCTTGATCTGCGTGAGCAGGTCACCACGAAGAAAGCTCTCCGCGATCTAGCGAAGAACCCGGTGAAGGGCAATTTCGATACCGAACACCTTATGGAAGTTCATCGCCGAATCTTCGCCGATGTCTATCCCTGGGCCGGGCAACAGCGCATCTACAACATGTCAAAGCCAGAAGCGGTCCTCGGCGGCCATTCGGTCGTCTATGGTGATCACAAGGACATGAAGCAGCTGCTCGATCGCGACACAAAGGATCTCGGCAGGTTACGCTGGGACGACAACAACAAGGCTCAATCCGCGGCTCAGTTTACCAAGCTGATCAGCAACGTCTGGCAGGCTCACCCCTTTCGAGAAGGCAATACCCGCACAATCGGCGTATTCATGCACCAGTTCGCCAAGGAGCGCGGTTTCGAACTCGACCGCGAAACAATGTGGCCGGCTGCGAGCGAAACGCGTGATTTCCTGGCCAAGGCCACCGTTGGCGATGGCAAGGACTTTGCGAAACGCGTTCTGCAGGCTCACCAGATCAACAAAGAGCGCAACCACCCCGAACTCGGACGCATCACCAGCATGACCGCGCAGGCGCTTAGGATGATGGGCAAGCCCGAGATCCAGTTCCCCAAACAGGGTGACGAACTCAAGGGGCAGGTCCTAACCGTCAGCTACAACACCGCACTTGTCGCCAATGCTCGCGGCGTCCACGCCTTCGACGTGAAAAACTTCGCCAAGACGCCGCAATCCAATGATCGCGTCAACGTCTCCATCGAGCACGCCATCACTGCCAGAAGCAAGTCAGATCGTGGCGACGAGAAAGATCGAAGCGATGACAAATCGCAGCGCGCTCAGGACAAAATACCTGCCAAAACGGTCAAGCTCGCGCCTCCGAAATTGTCTGACCGCGACCGCTCCCGCTGATTCCTAGCAAAGCCCCGTATTCACGGGGCTGCCGGTCATTGCGGCTTGTTGTCGTTGTCCCCGTCAAACGACAATGGCTTCGTTCCCGCCCACTACAGTAACAGGGCGACGGAGATCGACCTGGCGGCCGATGGCAATTTACCGATTGATGTAGCGGCAGGCCACTTGGGCTACGAAGCCCGCGGTTCCCCCGGCATCTCCGAAATGGCAGTTCGCAATCCTAACGCTGCGCACGATACCGCTGGAACGGCCAAGCGCAACCCTACGGGTTCTCCTCTCCGCAGCGCTCCGTTCCGACCGCTGCGCGGTGCTGCTTGGCCGTTCCAGCGGTCTTCGAGCTACGCGATTGCGCACAACCACTTTGGAGGATCTACCTCATGAAAACGCTCGTAAGCTTCTGCCAGAAAACCGGTCGCCGTCTTCGCCACTACATCAATCGGCAAATCGCCAAGCTGTCCCATAAGGGCCAGCTGAGAATCTCCGTCGCCTTCTCGCTTCCGCTCCTCGCCAAACTGGAAGTCAGCTACCGAGTCGACTTCGATCGCAAGGCCGACAACGACAATCGACCACACTGACCGACGACGCCTCGCCCTGCGTGAGCAAGGCGAGGCTTGCTGCATCATCTCCACCGCCTGGTGTGCCTTGCTGCTGTCTATGACCGGCCTGCCGGCCGGATGCGGCCACGCCCGCTCGGCGCGGGCGTGCTTCCCCTCTCTCCATGACTTCCCATTTTACTTCTCACTCCTCCCGCCTCAAGGATGAGCGGTCCCCCCGATTTTCTGGCGCCGACCCTCGCTGCGCCCGGGCCGCTTCGCTACGGCGCCAGAAAATCGGTTCCCCCGCTCCCCGGCTCCGCCGGCCGCTGGTGCGGTCCTTGACCCGCTCGTCGGCTCAAAGTGGCCACCTTTCGTCATAGAGACGAAAGGTGATCATCATGACTTACAAGATGTTCTACGAACTGATCCCGGCCGAAGCGCTTGAACGGCTGAAGGAGAACTATCGCAAGAACCTGGCGCGTGAGCGCGAACGCCTCGCGCCGATCGACTTCCATCCGGTCCTGAAGCTTTGGCTGCCGACCGGCCGCGCCATCTGGCTGGTCACGGAGTACGATGAAGACACCGCCTCTCTATTCGGTCTCTGCGATCCTGGCTTGGGGTTCCCGGAATTAGGCTACATATCGCTGGATGAGCTTCAAACCATCGTAGGCCCATGCGGCGTTCATGCCGACCGCGATTCCACATTCATCGCCTCGCGACCCCTCTCGGAATACGCCGAAGAGGCTCGTTGCCGGGGCTACATCGAAACCTTCGAAAAGAAAGGAGCCTGATCATGAAACGCGCTCTCATCATCCTCTCGCTTCTCGTTGTGCCGTCCTGTGCGTTGGCCGGCCAAGCGCCGATCGCCGTCTCCACTTCAGACCGTTGCGGCGCTGGTCACCGAGGCTGCGTTCCGCAGCTCGTCCGTGAGTTCATGCATGTCGGCTATACGCTGCTGCCCGAAACCTCGTCAGCAACCGTCTCGCAATACGCTCATGCCTGCGCATCGCGACCAGACTGGCGTCAGCTGTGCCTCGCCGATCCCGCTACGGTCCTGTCACGTCTCGGATTGACATCGGAGGACTGATATTTGCGATCTCGACACTAAGGCCCCTGCTCACAACGAGCAGGGGCCTTTTTTACTTATGTCGATGTGTTGCTTCACTGCGGTCCGGCCGGCCTGCCGGCCGGATGCGGCGTCGGCGCCTGGTCGGCGCCGACAGGCTTTCCGTCTCGACACTCCAATTATGCCATCCGGCCAAACGCGAGCGTCAAGGACGAGCGGTTAGAATGCATTTCCAAGAAGTGTCCTGATTGTCTCGTTACCGTCTCGTTCACAGGGTAATCTGTCGCCAAGGTGATGGCGTTTGCACGGTGTCCATAGGAGGGACCCGCGCATCGCGGAGTGACCACACGAGTCTGACGCAGCGATGCGCGGGAGGTACCTGTGGTCACCGTCTGGCACACAAGAAGGAGAATGCCGTCGATCTGACAAAGGAGAAAAGCATGGCAACAATTGTCCGTGCGAAGTCCGTCGGCTAAGCTCGACATGATGATCGGGTGCTGAAGAAGGGTCGATGCGGAAATGCCTAGCCCCTCGATTAGCATCTGAGCACTCGGTTGGCGTTCTTTATGTCCGAGCCCGTGGGAACCGAAGGTCAGTTACTTCAGATATCCCATTATACCATGCCGGAACAGCCCGCCTCGAGCACGAGCGGTACCCCCAAAATGCTGCGCATTTTGGCTCCCCCACTCGCCGGCTCCGCCGGTCGCCTACGGCGATCCTCGACCCGATCTGCTCCGGCATCGTGCACGTCTCTCGTCTTCAAACAGAGGAGAGACACATGCTTACGATCTACGACGAAATCCAACAGCTGCGCACCGAGCTTTCCGCTTGCATCCTTACGCCCAACGAACGCGCAGCATCTCGGGCGGAGCTCGCAAAGCTTATTGCAGAGCAGGCAGCGATTGATCGCCAGTTCGACGCTATGATCGCCGAGGAGGAGCCGCCCGAATGACGGCACCTTCTTCCAACAGGACACTTGACTAAGACCTAAGAGCGGTCCCCCCAATTTTCAGCCGTCGCCTTGTGGGCGCCGTCAGAAAATCGGCTCCCCCGCTCGCCGGCTCCACCGGTCGCTTCGCGATCCTTGACCCTCGCTATCCGGATGCCGGGCGTTTCCCGTTCTCGACGAGGAGAACGGATCAACAATGAGGTTCGACCATGTCCATCCAGATCAATTCCGCCGACGACATCATCCGCGTTGAATTCTGCGGCCACTTCTACGCCGAAGAGAGGAGCTGCGCGAAGCGATCTGGCTCATCAACATCGAACTCCGCAACGGTCTTCCGAAGAATGAGCGCGTCGAGGCTCAGAAGCAGACCGCAGAAATGGAGCTGGCCCTGGAGGCGCTGCTCTCTGCGGAGGGTGCGGGGCGGTGACACCCCCTTCCCCCTCCATTCCGCGTCCTCGTCCTTCTATCGCCCCTTGCCATCGAGGCTGCGGGAGCGATTTGAGGGGAGAGACTAGCCGCCTCTCCCCTCAAACTCCCCTCTCCTGTCGGTGCGGGTAAACACCCGCCCGGCCTTTCGGGCCGTTAGATTGACGCTGCCGCGACTTTCCAAAACAATACGGAGGCCGAGCCGGACTCTTCACTTCGCCCTCATTCTTCGGGCTGCGTTCCGACGGCTCTTGCTCTCCTGCGGTGTGCTCGCCGTCTCATCCTTCGTGCGTATCGGCGTCCTTTCCCTTCGGTTCAGGGCGCCTCAACGCACTCACGAGGACGGCTCGCCTCGGCATTAATATTCGCGCGAAACGACTCGCCGTGCTGATCCTGCGCCCCCGATCACAGGCTGCGCCGGTGATCGCTATTGCTATGTCTGAAGACTCGCAACAGCATTGGGGGCTTGGGCACGAGCGGATCGTTTCGCGCGATTATTAATGGCAGGATAGGCTGGCGGTATACCGCCAGCCGTTTCGCCCGAGGGGCGAGTGCGCTTCGCTGTTTTGAGTTAGCTGGAGATTTGGAACGGCCTCTATTTCGGCCAGACCGCTGAGGCACGTCATGGCATGTTGCCCTGGCTTGGAGCGGCCTGCTCGTTCCGGGCGCTGTATGGCCGTTTGTTGGCCAGCAAGGGAAGGTGATTGCGGTGCTAAAACTAGTGAAGTCGGAGCCAAAAACAGCCGGCAGAACTGGAGACCTAGCGTCGTCCATAATGCACGTCGCTACGTCGCTTCGAGTGCCACTCTGCCATTCTGCCATATTGGCGGAGTGGCAGAGTGGCAGAGTGGCAGAGTGGCAGAGTGGCAGTCGCGACAACGCTACAACGTTACAACGCCGCGATTGCACAACTGGCGCACGTGCATTATGGGCGACGCTACGTCTCCACGACTGCCATTCTGCCATCTTGTCACACTGCCATAACGCCACTCTGACATAATGGCATAATGGACAACGCTACGTCGCGATAACTGGCAGAATGGCAGTCGCCACAACGCTACAACGCTGCGATTGGACAACTGGCACATGTGCATTATGGACGACGCTACGTCTCTACGACTGCCATTCTGCCACAATGGCAGTCGCTACCACGCGACGTCTGGCAGTCGCCGCGACTGCCACTTTGTTAATCGTTGAGGGGTAGGGTTGAAGACAGGCTCATTTTCCATGAGCGTGATCGAACCATGGCGTGTGAACACAAGGATCAGCGATGCGACCTCTTTCACTGGCAATATCGACTTTCAAGGGTGGGGCAGGCAAGACAACGTTGTGCGTCAACCTGGCCGCTGAATTTGCCCAGCAGGGACACCGCACTCAACTGGTTGATTGCGACGACCAGCAAACGGCGACCCGTTGGTACGAAGTGTCAAAAAAGCGAAATATGCTTCCTGATGATGGACGGATCTCACATCTGCAGATTTCGTCCGAGGATGACTTCCATGGGAAATTGAAATCGGCCCCGACCGTCGACATTCGCGTGTTTGACGTTGGAGGCTACGTGCACGGCCGCGCCGTCGACGTCTATGAAGAATGCGACGCCGTCATCATTCCGATCATTCTGGAGCCCACCTCGGCCACCCAGGCAATCAATGTGGCAAATATCCTTGAGGAGATATCGAAGAAACGAGGCGGCCGCCGAATTCCGTATGCGGCAATGTGGAACAACGTCGACATGATCGCCCTAAAATCGAACCGCTCGTTAGGGGAGGTGATCAAAATCCTAAACTACGGCAAGATTCCGATCGTCAATTCAATGATCAAGAAGAGCAACCATTATAGCGACGTCGTGGCCGGATACGGTTCGCTCTACACCAAGCTGGAGACTATCCGGAACAATCCTAAACTCACGCCTTCGGCACGTATCCGCGCCTCGGAAAGCGTTCTGGACTCAATCGACTCGATCAAAATGGTCAACAACGAATTCATCAACCTTCTTGCGTCCGAGCAACCGGGCCAGAAGAAAGCGAGTAACGCCTGATGTCCAAAGCACCCAAGGAACGCGAACCCGTTGCAGGCAACATCGTCAGCATGGCTTCATCGAGGTTTCAGGCGGCAGAACCCGTTGCCGACGACGACGCAGCTGTCGCTTTTATGCCGACCGATGTTACGATCGAAAAAGCGAGGCGCACTACGCCGGTGCCTGCCGGAACATCCTCCCGGTCCGAGGCTGAGCCCACCGATCAGGCTATTGGTTCGCCGGTTGGGTCATCGACAACGACGCCAAAGCCAAAAGCCGCAAGCACGCCGCCGCCTCGAAAGACGCAGTCGCCTGAGCCCAAGCCCAAAGCCGGGACACGCCGTGTTTCATTATTCTTTGACGATGAGATGATGCTCCGCGTTTTCAAATACGCTGTCGATGTTGGGCAGGATCCCAACAAAGCACTCCACCGTCTGATCAATGAAGCCTTGTCGGAGAGGGGGTTCTGACTTCATGCGGGAACCAGCCGTTATGTTTCGGCTGCCTGGGCATGTGTTGGCAAATGTCGACGCATTGGCGAGCCGACTGAATTTGTCCGTCAACATGGTCGCAAAGCTGACCGTGATCAGAGAGATCATGAATACGCCAGCCATGCTTGAAGAACATGACAAGCAATTGGCGAATATGCATCAGTTCCTGCGTGAGATGGCCTTCCACAATGAAGAGTTTCTAGCCGATAATGAAGATAGGCGGGATGAAGCGGCGAAAGCCATAATGGCGAAACTTAATGAAGTCATAAACACAATCGACTCTATTCGCGACGCCGCTTTTGTGAGACCATCGACTTATATCGAGGAACTAATTCGACAGCACGATGAACGACCTATCCAAGGGTCGCTCGGGGCCTAGGCCGGAAGAGCGACGACTACCGACATATTTCGATCTGATAGACGACGAGCTCCGCCGCCGCGGTGGCGGGGGAGGGGGCGGAGCGCGCCGCTCTCCCACGGCACCGAACGTGCACAGCGGCGCCGCTACCGCCCTCAGCCGAGCAACTGGCAACAATGCCGTCGTCGTCAAGGTTCTGTCCTACGGTGCTGGATCCGGATCGGCCCGGAACGTTCTTGCCTATCAAAGCAAAGAAGAACGGGCACACGACCAGGACGGCCGTGAAGTTTCGGATCTGAACCGAGCTGTCAGGGAGTGGGAGCGAGAATTCGGAAACCGAAAAGGCAGCAAGGATATCGTCCGCTTCAGCTACGAGCTTGAAAAAACGGATCGCGGAAGTGTCGCTCGAGCCCTGGACTCATTGGCAGGGGAGGGGTTCCGTCACGCCGGCGACACCGATCGAACATACGCATTCAGTGTGAGCGCTGGCGTCAACGGACAGACCCGGCTCCACCTGGCGCTTGTCATCGCTCATGAAAAGAAAAGCCGAGCCGACCGGAGCAGCGACAATCGGATCCCGGCCGAGCTCGATGACATTCGGGCCATCGATGCTCGTCTAGACAGTGCCTTGCGCAAGGAGGGTATCAAGCCGATTTCCCGCTATCCCGTCGACTTTGCATCAGGCCCCAAAGGACTGACGGCAACCCTGCACGCCATGCAGCGCGACGGCGCTGATGTCACCCTGTCGACAAAATCCCATATCAAGCAGCGCGGGGGAAAAAGCGGGGTCTATGAGCGATCCGACGATCGTCGCGAAATCACGACCACGGATCACAAGGAAATCACGACCGAGGGCAAGACCATCGCCGCTCTGATGCAAACGCGCCAACCTCGTGATTTCATGCACCTGTTGCTATCAGGCCCCGCCAATGTCGATCGCGATCAATTCGTCCTGGCCGGCCGAGACTTCTTGAAAGAGCAATTCGCAGGGCACCGATACGCCTATGCCGTTCATAACCGACATGACATGGAAAAGCACCCGCACCTCCATGTCATTGTCTCATTGCGCCATGCTGGCGGGAAGATGATCAACCCAAACATTCGTGACTTTACCGAATGGCGGCTCCGTTTTGCAGATAAGGCGCGCGATCGCGGAATTGCGATCGACAGGCAAAAGCGCGTCGAGAGGGCAGGTCCTCCTCCCGTCAAAAGATGGGAATGGGAAATGTTCCGGCGCATGGGAGCTACTGCGCCGACCAATGTCATCGACAAGGTGATGTCAAAGGTCCGAGATAAGCCGACAGCTCCGAAGCTGGAGATTGCGAGAGAAAAATTCGACCAGACTAAAAGATCTATCAACCGTGTTATTGATATGCTCGAGGGGCTGGCAAAAGACAAAACAGCGCCAAGTACAGCACGTGAGCTGAGCCAAGACCTGTCCGTAGGACTTCGACGGGAGTATAATCGGCTAGAAGCTGCAATTCGCGAGGGCAGGGACCCTACACAAGAGAAAGGTCACGACCACATGTTGAGATCCACACCCATCAGCACCGGACAGGCAAAGACCGCCAAGGAGGCTTTGGCGCAAACGGCAGTCAGCGTTGCCGCAAAAATCGCGAACCCTGCCGATCGGATTATCTTTGAGCAGGCCACCAAGGTGATTGGCAAAGTTGTCGGCCTGCAGCTGGATGCGCGTGCGGCGAAGGAGAAGGATCGCGGCCAGGACAATCGGAAGTCCACGTCGCTCGAGACAAAGTCCGCCGCCGGCCGCGACCACGTCGCGGAGCAGGGGACCCTGAACAAAACCTCGAACAATCGAACAATCGACGCAGCGCGCATCGCCAGCGCCAACGCCAGCCACGATGTTCGCGAGAACGACCGCGAGGAACGCGGCCGCGATCGGCAAGAAGAGCAGCAGCGCGATCGTGAAGTCGCGAAAACCATTAAGTTGCGCCCGCCGCAGGAAAAGGATCGCGACCGGAGCCGGTGAGGAGAGGGCGGTGGCAACTCCCACGCGTCTTGTCGATACCGTCAAGTGCACGCATCAACTGCCGTTTGGAAATTGTCTTCAAGCTTGTTGAGTTCCGCGGCCATGGGGAAACTCTACCCCTTCGGCGTCCGGTCGATCACGCCGCTGTTGATGAGGGTGGGTCATGTCGCGATGCACGGCCTGCACGTCACGACCAACGCGGCGCGCTACCTCGCGAATCGAAAGCGCGCCCTTTCCGGCGAGGGCCTTGACGATGGCAAGGCGGGGAGGGGCACAATACCTTGTGCATATCGTCGTAGCTGGCGAACTCGATGGAGGGAGTTGCATCGACTGCTCCACCGGCCTCCGCGCTACGGATCGCCGTAGCGAACCTCGCCCTTGATGTCAGCCAGGCGCCCATCGGGGTAGTCGCAGACGATGACCTTCTTGCCGGCGAGCCTCTTCGGCAGATCGGTCGGCTCAAGGCTGAACAGCAACGTCTTGAGATCATGCATGATGGTATCGCCCCCTTCAACAGGATTGCGGATGTCGCGTAGATCCGTATTTTAGGTGCATTGAGAACGAAATTGCGCATTGCGGAACAAGCGCGACCCCGTAAACCCGTTGACGAGAGGGTCATCCAACACTATGTTGTGTTCTAACAACTAACCCAGCATCCTGAGAGACACGGGCTCCGGGCGGTTGGGGAAAAAAGCCGGCGCAAGCCGGTTTTTTTATGTCTTGGGGGCAGGGGTGGCGGCGTTACGAACCCGAATCTATATCGACGGTTACAATCTCTACTACGGTTGCCTGCGAACGACCGCCTTCAAGTGGCTCGACGTGCTCACCCTATTCGAGACGCATATCCTGCCCACTATCCTCTACCGGCCCGCGCCTGACGCCGATCCGGCGACCATGATCCTGCATCCAGACTGCGCGATCAAATATTTCACGGCAAAGATCATTGGAAGTGCGGCAAAGGGCGAGGACTCGGTGTCGTCTCAGGCCCAGTACCACAATGCGCTGACGACACATTGCGGTGGCCGGCTGTCCTTCGTGATGGGTCACTACTCGCTCTACAAGGCCAATCAGCATATTGTTCCAGCCGACGATCCGAAGCGCTGGCCGCGCGATTGCGACAAGATCCAGGTCTGGAAGCTCGAGGAGAAGCAGTCCGATGTGAATCTGGCGCTTCAGCTCTACGACGATGCTCTTAGTGGGGAGGTCGATCAAGTGGTGCTCGTCACCAACGACACCGACCTCGCGCCGGCGTTGGACATCCTGAAGGCTCGTTGCCCGCACATCGTCCGCGGCTTGGTGATACCGACGCGCAAAGTCGGGGTGGGCAGTGACCTTGAACGCGAAGCAAACGCCTCGCTGGCCCAACTCGCCCATTGGGTCAGGCGGCATATTTCGCAGGATGAGCTGCGCGCCTCACAATTGCCAGATATCGTTCCCGGCCGCCGCCGCGCCAGCATCAAGCCGCACTCATGGTATGCGAAGCCGCATCACCTTGCGAAAATGCTGGAGATGGCCCGGCCGGTTCTGCGCACCGAAGGCGAAATCCTGAAATGGGCGCGTAAGGAGAGCGACCATCTCGGCTGCCGTCGCCCCATCGATCTGATCGAGACTGATGAGGGTGCGGCGGAGGTCTTCGACTACATAGAGGCATATATCCGCGACCGGCTCGGAAAGGTCGGCGACCAAGCCGATTTATCCTCCAAGTCCTGAACCCGGGGGTCCGCATAGAGTGCGGCCGACCAGGATGGTCGATGTCCGCCAAAGTACAGCCGACACATTTTCGCATAGGTTGCCCCTCGTAAGCCGCGCACCGCCAACCTGTCGCGATTACCCGGTTCTGCAAGCCGGGCTACGCTCTCATAGCCGCCATTGTGGCGACTTTGATGTCCCCCAGCAGATCGACAGTCGAAAACTTCCGCGTGAGCGGCTCCCGCGGATAAAAGAAGAATACCGATGATCTGACTGGGTGGCGAACGCTTGCCGCGACATCTTCCCAGTGTGCCACTCGCGCAAATCGCCAAATGAAACGTCCAACCCCGCATGAACGCTGCCCTCGACCGTCGGCTCCCCAGGCGTGAGGATTTTCTCCATCACATGTCGGCTATTGTAGTGAATCAGCAGCATCCCCGACCGGAGCAGCAACTATGCCAGATTGCTTGCACACATACATTCAATCTATGTTGCAACCAAGTTCGAATGTCGCTTGGCCAGCAAAGTAGAAATGTCGCAACGGGGTAATTCGCACAGCAGGTCGCAGCAATTTAGAAACGCGACAGTGACGCGCTTCTTGGCGCCGACGTTAGCGCCCGATCGGGCGTAAGCTGGTCAGGGTTGCGCAGCCCGATCGGGTGCGGCTCAGCCAAGCTCCCCGGCTTTAGATCCCATGAGGAGTGAACCGCGGTCGGCGCTCTGTCAGAGTGAGGCTGCATAGAAGCACTCGCTCAACAGGAGACGGCCATGGAGAACATATCCTTCCAATCCGAATTGCCGACCGCGATCCGTGTCGATCTTGGCGCAATTTTTGTTTCCCTGGAACTCAGTCGATCGACCTGGCTGATCACGTCGTTGTCGCCGGGTGGCGGCGAGAAGATGTCCAGGCATGTGGTGAGCGGCGGCGATGTTGCCGAGCTGATGAATCTGTTCGACCACATACGGAAGAAGGCCCACTCTCGAACCGGGTGCTCATTTCCGATTGTGACAATTCAGGAAGCAGGGTTGGACGGTTTTTGGATACATCGCGTGTTGGAGGCGAACGGGATCGAGAGCCATGTTGTCGATGCGGCGTCGATTGCCGCTTCGCGTCGCCGCCGGCGTGCGAAGACCGACAGGATCGATGGAGAGGCGTTGGTTCGGGCGCTTCTCGCGTTCAAACGCGGTGAGCCGCGTGTGTGCGCGATGGTCAGAGCGCCGAGCCCGGAAGAGGAAGATCGGCGTCGCGTCTGCCGGGAACGCAAAGTGCTGATTGCGGAGCGGGTGGAGCATGTCAATCGCATAAAGGGCCTGCTCTTTGCCCAGGGCGTCAGCGGTTACGTACCGCTTCGCAAAGACCGGCGCAAACAGCTGGAAAGCCTGAGGACCGGCGATGGCCGTCCGTTGCCGAAGCACATCAGCGCTCAAATAGAACGGGAACTTGATCGGCTTGAATTACTGCTGGAGCATATAGTTGCGGTGGAGCACGCGCGCGATGCGATGATAGCCGTGACCAAAGATGTGATGACCACCGCGTCGACGCCCGCAGCAAGGCTATGCGCCCTCAAGGGCATTGGCGCCGAGTTTGCCGCCATCCTCTGGGGCGAGGGACTGTCTCGCCATTTCGACAACCGGCGCCAGGTTGCTGCCTATGCAGGATTGGCGCCGACACCCTGGCAGAGTGGAACCGTTGATCGCGAACAAGGTGTGTCGAAGGCCGGCAATCCTCGGCTACGCACGACAATGATCCAACTGTCGTGGCTGTGGCTGCGCAATCAACCGATGTCGGCGTTAACCGGCTGGTTTATGGAGCGGGTCCAATCGAATGATGGTCGGATGAAAAAGAGTGCCATCGTGGCGCTGGCGCGAAAGCTCCTGATTGCGCTTTGGAAGTATGTGACTTTCGGCGTTGTCATTGAAGGGGCGGTGATGAAGACCGCATAATGGCGAACGCTCAACCCAATTCAGCAATCTTCCAGGACTGATCAATCCTGGCGGATCCAGGTGAGCGAACCGCCTCAAAGTTTGGCTTCAAATGCCGCGCTTTAGAATGGTCCCGTTCTCCTGAGCCTTTGCCGCAACGCAAGCGGGATGTTGGTGCTGCCGTACAATACGGCAACCGTATGTGAGTTTGAACCGGCATCGGAGACGAGCCGGGTCACGCGAACCGGCTCAGACCATGGACTCCGAAACAATAGAACAAGGAGAAGCTCGTGCTCGCCTGAAACACCTTGACGCCAAATTCCTCATGTGAGCTTTGAGTGCCGGACTGGACGTCTACTCCGCAGCCAACAGCCCCGCCAATGCCTGTTCTCGCCGAGCGATGACGGCGGGATCGTTCATGAAATCCGTCCGTCGACCAGGCTTGCGGCCACGCTTCTGGTAGCCATTGCTCTGGCTGCCATCGGGAATGCCGAACAAGTGGTTCGCCTGGCCTGTGCGCCGCGGTCCGTGTTGGCTGCGTGTCAGCTCACGGCCGGCCTGCATCTCGGCCACCATTGCAAGCGCTTCATCCAGGCGTTTGTTCTCGACGATCTCCGATCTGTGTACCGAGCGCAGCTTGTCAAAAGTTCTATAGGGTAGGGACGTGCTGCCCTCCATGATCTCGAGGCGGCCATCGGGATAGTCGCAGACGACGACCTTCTTACCGGCCAGGCGCTTAGCGAAGACGCTCGGATCGAGAATGAACAGCACCTTGTCGTAGCGCAGTGTCAAAGCCTGGGACAGAGTCCGCATCTCCTTGCGGCACATCGCACTGTCCAGATTCTCATGATCGGCAAGGGGGCGATGCATGTCCTTCGGATTGCGTGGTTCCTTGCCAAAACGGGCATTGAAGTCGGTAGCAAACTCAGCCGCATAGGCATTGGCCGCCTCGATCGTGCTGATGCCGCGAAGGCGCAGCTCCTTCACAAGCCGGTCCTGCAGCGTCTGATTGGCGCGCTCGACGCGACCCTTGGCCTGCGGGCTGTTGGCGCAGATGATGTCGATGTTCAGTTCGTAGAGCGCGCGACCGAACTGCGTCAGGCCAGTCGTTCGATCCTTCTCCGAACCATGCGTCGTGCGAAACACGCCATGCTTGTCGCTGTAGAAGGAGATCGGCTTGCCCCATTCCTGCAAATACGCCTTGGTGGCGATCAGATAGTCGAACGTGTTCTCGGAACCGGCAAAGCGCAGATGCAGCAGCTTGCCGGTGGCGTCATCGATGTAGACGAGCAGGGCGCACTTTGGCCCCCGGCTCTCGAACCACCAATGGTGCGATCCGTCGATCTGAACCAACTCGCCGAAGCAATCTCGCCTGCCACGCGGTTGATGAATCTGGCGCTTGCGCTCACGTCGCGATGTCCAAATGGCGGCTTCGGTCATCCACTTGCGCAGCGTCTCTTTGCTGACCGCTATCTGGTGTCGCTCGAGCAGCTTCTCGCGGACAAGCGTCGGACCAAAGTCGACATAGTGTTCGCGGATGAGCTCCAGGACAAAGTCGCGAACGTTATCGACGATGCGATTGTTCGAACATCTGCCGCGCGCCTTGTGCCGGAGAGCCGCGGCACCGTCGTCTTGGAATGTCCTCAATAATCGTTGGGTCTGGCGGACCGTGAGCCCCAGGATCTTCGCGCCCGACGCAGTGGAGATGCGTCGTTCAATGACCTTCGACAAAACCTCGATACGCTTCAGCTCGCGTTCGCTCATCAGAACAAGTCCCAAGTTGCAATCTCCCGCACCGTCGAAGGCGGAGAGATTGGCAGCGCACAAGCAGGAGCGACATTCCTACTTTGCCAAACCCGGACATTTTAACTTAGCCCCTACAATCTAGAGTTGCATAAGATAGTTTATGGAACTTGAAGCGATTGATATTGCTATCTAATTATGGTTTTCGCTCTCTTTGTTCGTCGGATAGATCGCTGACAAAGCTCTCGCCATCAGCTGCTCCCTCTATCCCTATTTTTCTGCCAATGGATCACGCGCCATCTCCGCATATTCCTCGAGATAGCTGCGTGAGGTTTTGTCGGACATTCTTTCCGATAGCTTTTGCACCATCAGATCAACGTCAGCGTTCAAGTCCGTAGCGTCGACTTCGCTGGCCGCATTCACGCTGTCAAAAATCACCTGATTAAAGGCGGTAACGTCGGAATCAAACGCGTCGCGGACTTCCTGCCGCCGAAGCACCGGCGAACGAATGACCTGCATATCTGGCGCATCCTCGCGCGCCAAATGCCGCTCCCGAACAGGATCCCGCTTTGTAAGGATGCTGGCATATTTGTTACGATCGAGCTTCTCAAGGTCGATCTCCAGGTCGTCTTCGTCGGCTCCGTCCTTCTCACCAATTTCCTGGTTTGCGCGCTGTGTGGTGGCTTTATTCAGCGAGCCGCGGTCACCGGAATTCATCTCACTAATTGGGCGTCTTTTCCGGCTTGCTTTTGTATCGGATTCCGATTCATCGTCGGTTTTAGGGCGCTTGTCGTTATGGCTGAGGGATACCGTGTTGACGTTTGCAATCTTTTGAGGCGGCTGTTCCTTCTGCCGCTCTTTCCGCAGATCATCTTCAGTCACTCCGACTGAACGCTTCTCATCGAGATCAAGCCGATGACGCAGCTCATCGAGGGACGAGATATACACCTGGCGGATACCATCCTTAACCGAGAAACGAACCTCATGAGCGTTCTGTGGCCGCTCAACGGACGCAAAATCGACCTCCATCGCTGCCTTGACGCGCCGGTCTTTCACTTCGCCTGTCGCATCCTTCGCGGAAGGTCGGGAGCCGTTGAATTTGACGGTATCCGCAACGGTCCATTCTACCGGCTCCATGCGTGGCTTAGGCAGAGGCTTGAACTTGCGAACCTTCGAGAACATGCGTTCGCCGCCCGAATCCAGCTTCATAATCCGCATCAGCGGCATTCCGGTCACCTGCAGGATGGCTTCTTCGGGCTTCATCATCATCAGCGTGTTGACCGGGAGAAGATCAACGGCCACCGGCACCTTAGAAACCGAGCGATCACGACGACCATGACGATGCGTGTATGACGACTGATCAATCCATCCCGTCGTCTTGCCGGCCGCTATGGAGACCGCAGTTGCGTCCTCCTGGTTCTGGAAGTTCATAAAGAGTTTGATGGTTGAAGCCCCCATGAGGATCTTTTGGCCAGATTTCTGGTACAACCGCTCGAGCTGCGCGCCGTCCTGAAGAATGAAGACGAAGCGCACGCCGTTCTTGCGGATCAATGGCGCCAGGGTCAAAACCGTATCGATGCGGCCGCCATTGCCGAACTCGTCGAGCATCATGAGGATTTCGTGCTCGCCATCCCGCAACTTGCCCATCTGCACCAGCTTGTCCGCCATCTGCTGGAGGAAGATCGAGATCAGCCGCTCGTAGATCTGGATCGCGTTCCAGTCCGCCTGGATGTAGATCACCATCTTACGCTTCCGGATGGTGTCGACCGGGATCGTCGTTATGGAGGTCAAGGCCTCGACGAGAGGGTTCTGCAGGAAGTTGAGCTTCGCGACGATCTCGGCCGCGATGCCCTCCCCGAGCTTTTCATGCCGTCCGGAAAATTTGGTCAGCTGCATACGGGTCTGATCGGAGAGAACACTTTCATAGTTCTCAAGCAGCTGCACGATCGCCTTGCGCTCGTCCGACATCGAGTTGAGGATGCGATAGAGCTCGCTCAATGATTTTCGCGTATCCGGGCATTCGAGGACGAAACCCAACATGGCTGTCATCAGGATACGGGCGCTTTCCTCCCAAAAATCCGATGAATCGGAGCGAAGACGCTCCGGAAGCAGCATTTGCGTCAGCTTCTGGAGGTCGGTGATCCGCTGATTTGGGTCCTTGCTGATCAGATCGAGAGGATTGTAGCCGTCAGTGAGCTTGGAACCCGGCGCCAGCAAATAGACATCGTACCCCTTGTCTTTCATGTAGCCGGAGGTTTCCTCAAACAGCTCGCCGCTCATATCGAGAACGAACTGGGAGCCCTGAAAGCTCATCATCGTCGGGATCACGAAACTGCGCGACTTACCCTGCCCTGGCGAGCCGATGACCATGACATGCTGATCGCCGTCATTGCGCAACAACAGCCCCTGCTTCAGCCCAAGCACGATCCCGTGCTTGTCGCGCAGCCGGAAATCCGCCGCATCCTTCAACGTCGCGAGACGGGCCTTGCCCATGACCATACGCTGACGCTTTTGCACCGCCGCTCCGATTGGAAAGCCTACCAGAGCGCCGGCCGCCGCAAGCCCCGCCAGTGCAGCCAATACCGTTTGACGCGATGGCCGCTGATAGGCGCCGGCCGCATCAATCGCGCCAAAGGGCGCCTGGTACATGGCCGCGAGATGATTGCCAAAATATTCGGCCGCTGCGGCATTATGGCCGAACTTCGTCGCGACCAGAAAAAAACCGATGCCATAGGCGATCACACCGACATAGGCGGCCGCGAAGACAAGGGCCGTATTCGCGATCAGGCTGAACATCGATCGCACATGCAAGAGATAAAGAATCTTGCGCGAAAGCGCTCGTCCTCCTTTCATCATCCAGAGACAAAACCAGGCGAAGAGGAAAGGCGCCGCCAGCACGACGGCGAGAACCGACAAGCCAAAGGTGTTGCGGATGCCGATGATCGACCAGGTGTATCGAACACCATCCGGAAATGGGGCCTTGGAGATATAGTCGAAGAAGGAGGTCGAGCCGAACGACGTCACATAGAGGTCATAGATGAGCGTGAAAAAAGCAAGCCACAGCAAGATCGCAGCGACAAGCGCCACCGGGAAGGTGAAAAACGATACTTTCTGGAGACCAGTCCACTTCGGGCGGTCAATCTCCTCGTCCGTGTACACGCTTGCCATCTTCATCTACCTCATCGGCGAAATAAATTTCGCTGACGCCGCGGCCGCCGGCAGCATCGCTCTTCTTCAACTGCACCACGATCGGAATGATCGACCGGATGTAACGAATGATATCGTCGCGCTCCATGCGAACATTGCTGTTCAAAACGAGTGTCGACAACCGATTAAAAGCATGATGCGGCGAATTGGCGTGAATGGTCGACATTGACCCTGGATGGCCGGTATTGATCGCATTCAGGAAGTCGAATGCCTCTTCGCCACGCAACTCGCCCATAAAAATCCGATCCGGCCGCAAACGCAGCGCGGTGGCCAGCAGATCCGTCATCGTCACACGCGCTTCGCCCTGCCCCCCTTTCGAAACGAGCAGAGAGACGACATTCTCTTGACGCGGCTCGAGCTCGGGCGTGTCTTGCATCAATACGAAGCGTTCATTGTTCGGAATAGCCGTCAGCATCGTGTTGAGGAATGTCGTCTTGCCAGTCGACGTTCCCCCGGAGATCAGCATACTGCGATGGTTCTTCGCCGCCATTTCAAGAAAGGCCCTTGCCTTTCCCGCCCGCAACACGTTCGATAATTCGACATCGACATCGTCGATATAGTCGTCACCCGTCACCTTGGTGAATCGGAAGGCGCCGGCTTTCTCATAATCGTCAAGGTCGAAGCGCCGGATAAACTGCTTTCTGATCGACAAGGCATGGCCGGTTGCCGATGTCGGGTTCAAGACAAACTGGACGCGCTCGCCATTGACGAGTGTGGCCGACAGCAAGGGTTTTTCAGCGTTGATGTTCTGCTTGGTGAAGGATGCGGCACGAGACGCCATATGGCGTATCGCCTCTTGCTCGACCCCTTCGACAATCACCTTTTCCATTGCCAGCGTGCCAATACGCTCGAGCCACACTTCGTTGCTTCGCTGGCACGAAATCTCGACGATGCTCGGATCGTCGAGAAAAGTCTTAATTGGCTCTAGCGCTTCCGAGAGAAAGTGCTGCTCAGCCGAAATGGACGGACGCGCATTCATTTGTAGACGGGCTCGTCTGGCACGCGGGTAGCACTGTCCCGCTGTTCCCTCTTGTGCAGAAGCCGCTCGTACTCTTCCCGCACCGGGTCGGGATAAAGGTCCGCAAAGTCCAAATCACGGGTGACGAAAACAGTGATATCAGATCCCTGGGCAATATGGATCGTCGGACGGATGCTACGGGTGTCTTCGAACGCTTGAGAGGCCATCTGCTGAATCCCTGACGCGATGGTTTCAGCCGCGATTTTTCGCGCCCGGGTTTGGGAACTGTCGCCGTTATCCTGCGGGGTGCGCGTGACTGAACCGTCCGAGTTGACGATCGTAATGTACTGCGTTTCCTGCTGGCCAAGTGAGGCAACGTATTGTGCCGCGCCGCCGATCATCGTCATCAATGCTGGCGGGCCGAAGCGTTCCCAATATTTTTTGTCCACTTTGCCCGTCATGCCCGAGCGGCCGAGCCGATCAGTACCATACGAGCCCAACTGCACAGACACGCCGTCGCCACGGATCATACGGGTCCACACGATGAAAACCCGCTCCTGCCCGCGTTCAACGCCAGACTTGTAGTCGCCGATCAGTGACGAGCCTGCCGGGATTAGAATGCGACGACCATCGAACGAATAGACGTCCTCACGCACGATGCCCTTCACCATGCCGGCTAGGTCCGAATTGATGGCCGTCTCAAGCGTGCCACGAATCGTCGTTCCTTGCGGGATCCACGCATCGGTGCGGAGATTTTCCGTCGCCGTCGAGACTTCAACACCCTGCCCGCCCATGGCCTTCAGGAACGCGCGATCATTGTCGACAGCGCCACCGCCACCGCCTGCAGCTTGTCCTTCAGCAGCAGACGGCTCGCCACCGCCAAAGCCACCCTGCCCGTTTGCTGTCGGCTGAGCTGCTCCGTTGGTTTGATTCGACTGATCGAAAACCATGGACGACGAACGCACACGCTCGAGCAACTTCGCTTGCCGAGCAAGTTCGACGCATTTCGGATGTTCAGGATTCTTGCCGTTGGAGCAATCGACGTCTTCCGGCGTCGCTACCGGCATAGCTGCCGGAACCACGGCGGCCGGTGGAGGCGGCGGCGGCGGAGGTGGGGCCTCTGGAACCTGCACGGTCGGCAACGGTGGAGGCGCTGGTGTCGTAAACCCGTCATTCCTCGGGGCCTGGATCGGCTGAAACTCCTCTCGCGGCGTTGTATCGACGATCGGCGCTTCCTGGCGACCGGACAAAAGGAAATAAAGCACGACACCTACGCCCGCGATCGCGGCCGCAACCGCGACTGGGCGCATGATGCCAATGCCCACTTTTCTGACTGGACCGCCGATCGCTGTATCGCCTTCGATCGAATGATAGTGAGAATCGGACATCTTGCCCCCTACCTTGATCGAGTTTGCGGTTGGAGAGGGCCGCTGCGCGATCCGCCCTTGCCAATCCTCTTAGGACCCACCACGCCTTCGATCGGCGCTGGCGCATCGGCCGGTGCGGTCCGCAAATTGAAAAGGCACGTTTCTTCCTCCGTGCCGTAGCGTAGCGTCCATTGCCGCGAAACTGTATCGATGACGATATAGTCCTCTTCCCTCCGGTAGTTTATGAGGCTTTCGCGTCGCTTTCGGTCAACGATAAAAATCGCTGGAACGTCACCAGTGAACTTCATGAAGGTTTTCAGCCCATCGTCGAACACCCACAAAGGCTTGGCTGAATCGCTGCCTTTGAAACCGTAGTCGTAGTTGACCTTATCCCGGCGGATGTTCTTGATATTAGGGTTTTTTTGGGCGTCCTGTGCCTGCTTCCACATCTCCGCCGTGCCCCTCAGTCCTGCGTCCTCGGGATACGTGAAGCGTAGCTTGTAAGTCTGATTGAGCATCGAGCGGGTGTCGTTAACGCGAAGATCAAAAGAGTAGGTCCGCTTTGATGTAACCACCGACAAATTCGTCGGCGCATCTTTTTCCATCGGCTTCAACGTCAGCGACCGCCGGTCTGCTGATGTTAGTATCTGCCATGACACGGTGTCGCCGGCGACGACCTGGGTGATTTCCTCATCAGCACCGAACAGGATGGTCGTCACCATCCCGTAGGTTCCTGTGACCAAAAACACCTGCTCTGACGAATAGGGCAACGTCCGCACACGCGGATCGAGCCGGCCAGGCCGAGCAACCAGTTCCGCATGAGCCATTGATATGGTCAAAAGCAGGCTCAAGAGGATAGTCGTCGTTCTCTTCATTGACCCACCAACCCGGACGGCATGTTTTCAGGCACCTTTACATACTCGGTCACGACAAAACCGAGCGGGTTGTAAAGCCGCACCCTGTTGCTTGCCTGCAAATTGATCTGCTTATAACGAACCGTGGCAGACCACCTGTTCACCACCTCGCCACCACGCTGGCGCTCTCTCGTCTCGAAGCGCACATTCATGGTGTTAGCGTTGAGAGGATTGACTGAAAGGATCTCCGGGCGAATTTCACCGGTTGATCCCAAAGTCTTCACCGGCCCCCGTGGGTTCGATGGATTCATCGACTCCTCATAGTCCTTAAAGGCCTTCGAGCCCGGCTCGGACCAGAGAGCAATCATGTCGAAATTGTCTGACAGATAACGTGGATCGTAGGTCTCGCGCCGGATGGCATAGTTGCCAACAAAGGCGGCTCTAACAGCCTGCATTTCCGCGACGTTTGTCCGGTCCTTCTCGAGCGTCGTCACGGTTTCCATATAGCCGGTGTTCTTATCGACGATGAGGGGCACGACCTCGGTGCGCACCAATGGAAATAGCTGTGCAACCGAGAAAGACAAAATTCCCGCTACTGCCCATCCAGCCACGGCGAAGAACAGCAAAATGAGGCCAATCAGCGTCCTCAATGATTTGTTCTTCTCGCCCCATGAAAGGTGCTGATCATAAGTCTCTTGCGGACCTGGCGCCTGATCGCTTGGCACCTCGTTCTGCCGCTTCTTAAAGAACGCCACTTTCCAACCTCATATGTCCCAATCGACACAAACTTTGTGGCGTGTGAATCAATCACATGCACCATAAATTACACTCAAGTGCAAGAAAATGGGTTTCCTTACGGCAACAACCGCCAATTAGCCGCCGTTGCGCCGTCTGTTTGTCAACATCCGCCCTAACGCACCCGCACCAGCACCCATGCCTCGGCCCATAGCCCCCCCGGCAGCCATTGTTGCCAAGAGGGCACCCTTCGGCCCGCCGGCCATGGCAAGCGCTGCCCCTGCGGCTTGTGCCCCTCTGCTGTTACCCTTGGAAAGTCTGCTCTGAGCACCACGATAGAGTTCCGGCACATACCCGCCGCCTGAAACGCCGCTCATAGCCGCACCAAACGCAAAGGACTTCGCGAAATCCGGCACCTGCAGAATGAAATAGGAAATGATCGCAAGATACAGAACTATGGCGATCGCGATCGCAAGTGCATTCTCCTTAGTTGCCATGCTATCGTTCACCGTCTCCATCATTCCAGCAAGAAAGCCGAAAGCCAGGCCCGCCATGATGTAAGTGAAGAGGAGCATGAACATGCCGTAGGCAATTCCTCTCACCCAGGCACCAAAGACGAAATTCGTGATGTGAAAAAAGTAGCAAAGGATCGCAATAGGACCGACAGCCAACATGATAGCCGTAATCATCTTGGAGAAAAGCGTCACTCCCGTCAGGATCAGGAGCATTGGCAATAGACCAAAACAGAACACGATAAATACAATAACAGCGCCGGTCACATTCGGCATGATGCCAGACTCGAACGAGTTAAATAGCTTCATCGTGAAATTGTAGATCTTCAAACACATACTGGCGACTTGCTGCGCCAAATTCGCACCAGCTACGTCTCCTCCCATCGCAGATGATATTGCTGACCCCAACTGCTGGGGAGTTTCCAAGACAAACTGCGCGATGTTGTCGTAAAATATCGCCCACGACATGATTAGCGCATATGCTAATGCAACCTTGAATCCGGTTATGGCCATGTCCTGCAAGGTCACGCTGGAAAGCCCGAGCGCTCCCCACAGAAAATACAGGATCAAGAAGAGCGCCAAGATGGCAGAGATCAAATTGCCGTTCTCGGCGAACAATCCCCAGGCTCTCTCCAGGGAGGCAACATTGATCTTGTCGAAATAGCTTAGCGCGTCGCCATAAAAATTGACTGCATAGCTGACCGCGTCCATCGGTCCCCCTTAGAATGGATTCACCGGCCTCATGGGACCGCAATCGTCTTCATTTGTCACAGCCAAAAACACGTCACCAGGCTCAGTGCTCCCTTTAGCTTCCGAGCCATAGGCCATACTCGGCACGGGGTTTTCATCGGCCGAACACCTTGCCAACTGCTCATATTTGCCCGCGCAACCGGTTATGGCCGCGCAGGCCAGTATCAAAAAACCCACAACCTTCACTGGTTCTGATCCTCGAAGGCCTTCAATTGATCACGTACCGACGATCCTTGCGGCTGTTGACTGCCACTGCGGATGACACTGTCGGGAAGCGGAGCAAATACCTTCATATTCTGTGACGACGTTGCCAACCCTGCTTTGTACTGCTGATTGAGCAGCATGACTTGGTTGTTGAGCGATCCGACTGCCTCGTTGGCGGTCTGGTTGCCCTGCAGCACCATTTGCGTGTTCTGCTCAAGCGCGCCCTTAAGATCTTTCGCCGTGCCGATCTGCTGTGTTGCCTGCTGGAACGAATTCTGACGATCCTTTGACGCAGCGTTCATCGCGTCCGTTAGGGCTGTCATCGTTGTGAGGGCATTAATACCCTGAGAATAGGCTTGATTGGCGCCTGACAGGCTTCCGCCATTCACCGTATCGGTAACCATCTTCACCAGATTGAGCCCATTAATGAGCTTCGCCGCAGCGTTCTGGAATTGGCCACCAATTCCCCCGAAAACTGCCGAATTACCCGACAGGATGCTGTCGAATCCAGGCGCCTGTCCCATGCTGAAACCGTTGCCAGCCGCAAGCGATGCGAACTGACTGGCGTCCTGGGTTCGGTCGCCGGTAATGGCCTGCAGGGTCTTTGTCGTGTTGTCCTTGACGACCGACGTATCCTGCTGGATCTGAGCGGATAGCCGCTGAATTTCCTGGTTGATTTTGATATTTGCAGCGTCCGTGACAGGGACCTGCGCATATGCCGACGACATCGCGAGAACGCTCAATGCGCCTGCTATGATGAGTTTCTTCATTTCGCCTATCCTCTTTTCCAACTGCTACTGCGCGATCGGCCGGTTATCGACCACCGTTACTAGCCCCAACGCGGGATCTTCCATGACAGAGAAAGTTGCCGCCTCCCCCTTCAAACGGGCCTGCTCTTGCAAATTCATCAACCAGCCCTGAATGTCCTTCGTGGATGCAGGCGACGGGACGGCATAGCAGCGCGTTCCTCCGGTATTGAATACCGCTGTTGGGCACTGAACCTCCGGCATCACAAGGGATCCATCGCCAAATCCCTTGTCACCCCCAGCACCACTCGATCGCAACCCCGCCGATGCAGCAGTCAATCCGGCCTGCAAGCGCTGCAAATATTGCTGATTTGCTTCCGTCGATTTCTGCACAAACTCGTTCCAGATCTTGCCTCGCTCGAGCTGCGCTTCTGTGTTCCGGTCCAGCGCCTTTTTCAGCGGCTCTCCGCATGCCTGATTATAGCCAACGGTCTCCGGGTCGGGCGTGCTTCCACCCTGTGGTGCCCGATCGCCGTTGTGTGCTTTGTTTTGATTGTAGTAGCCGGAGACCTTTTTGACGTAATCCTGAGTTTCTGGAATGTTCGGGACTCTGCCATTCAGGAGCGACTGCCGATATGGCCCGGCATTATAGCCAGCGGCCACAAGATCGGTACGGTTGCCGAACATGCCTTGCAGCTTCTTTATGTACTTCACGCCGCCGCGGATATTGTCCCGCGTATCGTACGGATTGACGTCCAACTCTGCGGCTGTCCCTGGCATGAGCTGCATCACGCCAATAGCCCCAACGCCCGAACGAGCAGACTGCCTGAAACGCGATTCCTGTTCGGCAATTGCCATCGCGAAATTAGGATCGACACCCTGACGGATGGCTTCCTCCTCCACCATTCGCGCAATCTCTTGCTGGCTATGCGTGCGCTTTGCTGCTGGCGCCCGTGTCGTATCGCCCGACATGCCCTCAGCCGAGCAGTCCATTGGCGATCCAGATCCCTGCCCTGGGGCAACGCTTTCAGTTGTGCCACCTGACGCGCCCTTCACCTTCTTGGTGTCGGCCTCATAGGTCGTATACCAGTCCATCGTCTGCGTTTGGATTTTCACTCGCGCGCCGTCGATAACCGGGACCTGCGCCAGCGCGACCGAGGACGACAATGCAGTAGCCATTGCCAACGCAACGGCCAATGCCCTATTTGGTGACATTGCGTTGTTCATCCCCTTCTCCCTCGTTCCAATCACAGAATTTCGACAGCCAGTTCTTCGGATCGTCTCCATATTCGTCGCGAAGAATCTCGACCTCGCGCACGGTTTCCTCGCGACCCGACAACACCTTGATGAATTCCGGCATGTGAGACATGTCCACACGGGCGATCACGCTGTCCTTCGCGTGCTTGATAAGCATGAATCGCGACTTTGGATCGCCGTTCTTCACCCAATCGAATTCGGCCTGCGAAAGGCCGAAATGATTCATGTAGGAGCTATCGTCAGCCTTTGGGTTTGCAAAGAAAATGTTGGTGGACGTCTGCTCGATAATGGTCCGGCTCACGCTCGACTGCACGACGTCATCGGCCGACTGCGTTCCGAAGATGACAAGACCATTCCGCTTACGGATGGTCTTGAAGTAGTCCTTCATCGTGCGCTTGAATTCATCGTCATCGAGCAGCTTCCACGCCTCGTCCATAAGGTTGATGATGGGCGATTTGCCGTCATAAATGGCATCCAGCCGATGGAACATGTACAAAAGCGCTGCCGTGCGGACCGTCGGATCGTCAAGGATTGACGTCATGTCGAACCCGATCATCGGCTTCGTGACGTCCAGATTGTCCTCCGCATTGTCGAAGAGCCAAGCATACGGGCCTTGGTCAACCCACTTGTCCAATCTCGCAATGAGGCTTCCTTCGGTTCGCTCGCTACCAGCTAGCAGCGCGCGCAGCGACGATAACCTACGATAAGACTTATCCTTGGTCTTCAAGACCGACTTGATCGCATTGCGGATGATGGACTCTTCCTGGGGCGTGAGGTTTTCGCCCTCCTTCGCCGGCTTGAGCATGAAGCTCAAAAGCCGGTATAGAAACACCCGGTTCCTCTCCGTATCCTCGAGAAGAAGCGGGTTCCAGCCCGACGGCTCACCCGGTTCCAAAGTCATATACGTCCCGCCGGCAGCGCGGACCATAATGTCAAGGCCGCGATCCTTGTCGAACACCACTGTCTTGAGCCGCGGGTTAACCCTGTACGCCTGCAGGATCATGAACGCCATGATCACCGTCTTACCGGAACCGGTAGGACCAAACACGGTCGTGTGTCCGACATCGCCCTGATGGAAGTTGAAGAAGAACGGCGTGCCTGATGTCGTTTCGAAGATCGTGATTGCCGGTCCCCAGTGGTTACCGTCCGGCTTGCCATAAGGATAGGCGTGGAAGCTGCTCAATCCGGCAAAATTCAGCGTGGAGATCAACGCCCGACGCGCAATATAAGCCTGATTGCCCGGGAGCTGAGCCCAATAGGCCGGTTCGGCATTGAGATCCTCTCGCACGTATGAAGCGCCAAGGGCGCCCAACTCGTTACCGATAAGTGCCACAGCATCGTCAAGTTGCGCCGTGGTCTTCGCGATCGGCATGACCGTCAAATGATGTTCAGCAAAAGCCACCCGCTTTCGCGCCAACTCGTCACGGGCGATATCGAGATTTGCATGCACACTGGACCCGCCCTCGTCCGCCTTGGAGAGCTGCCGGTCCAACCGCTCAATTCGGTTGCGTGCGGCCATGTCGTCGACGAACGACATCGACTGTGTGACAACCATCTCAAAGGGCAGCTTCAAGATGTAATCGAGCATGCCCGCGCCAGTCTCCGGAGGGTACTCCTTAAGCGAGACTATACCGGCGTACCGATCATCTTCGGGCGTATCGCCCTGCAGATGAATTATGCGATTGCCGATCGATGTGCGCCGTGCGGGCAGCAATTCATCAATCGGAGTGTTACCCAGGCGGATCGGCCTTACCCGACCGCCGTTCAGCAGTGTGTAGAAGAACTCGCACTGCTCCGAGAACCAAACCTTCCTCGCGCCCTCTTCAAGAACCATGTCCTGGGAGATATCGCGGTAAATCCGCTTGCCGTTGCCAAGATCGACCTCGACGCGCTGCACGTCGTGCAGCACCTTCGGCCCATAGGCATCCAGTGACTTCTCAATCGCGCGCGTGGCCTCGACGAGCTTGTCCCGCATTAGACGGAACTGCTCTTTTCGAACGACATTACCGCCCACGCCCATGACGCGCGAAAGCGCAGATCCCTTCTTGAAGAAAGGGCGCACGACTAGCGACACATAAGTGTCGTTCACGAACATTTCGTTCTTCGAAATGCTCGCCTGATAGATGTCGTCCATCTTTTTCATAAACGGATCGGCAAAATTCGACGGCAACGACGGCGCAACCTTGTGCCGAATGACATGCGTGTAGAGTGAAAAATTACCAATCGAGGAGATCGCGCGGAACGCAGAATTGCGTTGACGCTGAAGCATGTTGATCGTCTCGATGTCAGCGGTCTCGAACGAAAAACCGTTCAGCCGAAGCGTCGAGACAAGACAGTCATTTTTCAGCCGAATGATGCCGTTTTCAATCGGCACGTAGAAGGGGATGTGGGTGGAGATGCTCTTGTCGGCGAAGATCTCCCAACCCTTCGTCAATGATCCCTTCAAGGAACGCGCCATCGTATTCATCGATCAAACCCCGTACGTTCGAACCCCGCCCCCAAGCTTGCGGCCCAATGGGTTCACGCCGCACATGCTGAGACGACCGACAATGTCAAAAAACCAAAGATCGAGCTTCACTGTCAGCACATACAGAATGCTGTGGCAGACAATGAAAGAAACCGGGAACCATAAAATGGAACCTAGGATCATGAAAACCATCAGCGAGATGAGGCATTCCGCAAGAAAATATGTATACGGAATGCCCATCACTGTCGGCGGTCGCGTCAGTGCCAGTATGACGGGGTAAGACTCAATATATTCGTCTTCGCCGCCGTGGCTGTTGCTTCCAGCCACCATGGATCACTTACCGCTACCGGCCAGGAAATCGACCAATTCAGCAGCAGCAAACATGCCGGCAAGGCAGCCTGCCACCCTGAGAAGAGCGCCCCAATTCCAGTAGCCAAAAGCAGCCGCAAGGAACATGCCGATAAAAGCGATCGCGCCGACCGAACGGCCGAACGGACCAACGAAGAACTGCACCAGCCGATCGGCCGCCTGCTGCAGAGCATCAAGGTTCTGCGCAGCTGCCGGCTCGAATTGGCTTACCAGCAGGACCATGCTGGATACGGCAAGCATCGCGCCGTTAACCATCCACTTGCGTCCCTTGGCCGAATACCAGGCGGACCGGCCATATACGGCAAGCGCCTGCAACGTCCCCACAATCATATTCATTGAAGCACCTCTTCCTTTTTGATCTTCACAGGGCCACTGACGGGAACCTGTCCACTCTCCTGTTCCACACGGCCGCTTTCGTCGCCCGTGCTACCAACCGAAAAGACCAGCATTGGCGACTTCGCCCGCTCTGCCCGTCCCGATCTTCCACCCGCTTTCCTTGCCGTCGGCGCAGCCCTAGCACCGCGACCGATCGCAAAAACCTCGTCGGTCGAGCTCGTATTAGTGTAGAGCCCCACCACGCGCGTCACGTAATCCGCCGTCTCCTGAATCAACGGCAGAGACCGACGGACATCCACTCTCGGCTCACCGGCGTTATAGGCTGACGCGATCAGCACGAGATTTCGGTACTTGTCGACGAGAACGCGAAGAAACCGCGCCCCTGCCCTTATATTCTGCGAGGGCTCCGTGAGGTCCGCCGCGCCAAAAGCCTCTCCAACCTTGGGCATGACCTGCATAAGTCCAATCGCGCCTGCGGAGCTAACAGCCTGCGGATCGAACCCGGCGTCCTCCACGCGCATGATTGACAACATCAAATTCGGGTCGACACCCTCTTCCGCGGAGATCGTCGTCACCAATTTTGCGTACTCGGCCGGAACGCCTTCCAGCAAATCCGGCCTTGGCTCGTTCCATGACGGAGTCACGGCGCCCTTCAGCGCAGTAACTTCGTCAACGGATGGCCCGTCCACCATTTCCTCTTGCATCTCCCCATGTGAGAAGACCTCTATGGAGGAGCGCACGGCTTGCTCACGCAGACCAAGTGCTGTTTCTGCCTCCGGCGCATAGGCAACGACCAAACTGCGATCAACCACCCCCGGCGCTCCCTTAGCTGACACAGTATTGTCAACTACATCGAAACTATTCCAACCCCCGCCAAATCGCTCATTAAAGCGGTCTCCTCCGAGCGGCAGAGCGACCACCACGTCTGCCCGTACAACCTTCCCGACAGAGCCAGATGCCAGTTCTTCCGGTGAAATCTTCACCTTTATCGGCTGGTAGGCTGTCGCCATAACCGGCTTCAAAGGCTCGTCGCTCCTGCGTGCTGCCGATGCGGAATCGCCGACATTCGACACTCCAGCAAAGCTTGTCAGGACAAAAGCTGACGTCGCGGCAGCCAACCCAGTGACCCGCGACCATCCTTTCCCGGATCCTTCCACATGCACTAATGAGCTGCAAATCATCGACTGTGCTACCGTGAGTTCTTATAGCGTAGTAGAATAATTTGGATCTCATTCCAAGCGAAAAATCAACGAGAATCCTTCGTACCCCTAGGCTTTCATGCCCTAGGCTGGTCAATGCCTACATTCCAATCTTCTAATAGAATCAGTCACGTACCCGAGACCAGACGTCTGATGTCCAACGGTAACGTTGCTGCTCACGGTCCCCCAGGACCTTTGCCAGACGCACGGCAGTTCCTCCCTTTATGAAAACTGAACCCGCGTCCGCACCGGACCGAACTCCATAAATTTCGCACAGATAGATCGGCAGTTGCTCCTGCACTCTTTGCATCGGCAAACACGACGACACCTGGTACTGATAGTCCCCACTGCTCGCCACATATGCCCGCGACCTTTGCTGCACAGGCCCAAGGCGCTGGTGACCAAAGCCGCCCCCATATTCCAACTGGCATTCGACGATGTTGCTGCCATAGGCCTTGCAGGAATTCAGCCTAAGATGGGTGTAAGGTGCAACCGGCAGTGGTCGCATATGATGAACCCCGCTTGCGCAACCTGCCAAAAACAGTGCCGCTCCAACCCCGCCGATGAAAGTCTTTCTAATAATCAATGGAATAGCACTCCCTATTCGTCTTGCTGATACCCCGCGCGGCTCAACGCGCTGAGAAAAATATTGCGGGCAAGCTCACAATATGGCGATTCGTCTTGCGCCAGACGTAATTGGGTCAACACGAGCCCCAACCCCGTCACATCAGCCACAACCTGCTCCAGATCATCGCTGAAGCCGCGGCGCAGCATCTCGCGATCACCGTGCCCCTTGATAACAACGGCGTAGTCGTTGCGCTCGACGCTGTGCCACAACTCGACCACGCCTTCCCCGCCACTCGCATCTTCAGCGTCACATAGAAGTAAGAGCGAATAGCCACCGCCCTCGATCCCGCTCTCTTGGATCCACGTGCCGCCATGAAACTGCGTTAGAACAACGTTGGACGAGAAGAACATCAGCCCCTCGTTTTTGAGGAGCCTCCGCTGTCCGAGGCGAACAAAGCTGTCCATCGCAGCGACCCGGATTAGCGCCCCCGGCAGGCTGTCGCTGCAATGCTCGCACACAGCCTTCAGCCCGTCCTCCTGCATTGCGAACGCGCTGTGATAGCGCTTCACAACAAAGCGCTCGACATTCTCCGTTCGCCCTCCAAGCTTCTCCACCAGACCGAACGCCTCCAATGGCTCCCATGGTTTCTCGAAGACATCACTTTCAAGGTCGAAATCGGCGGCATTGGTGAAACTGGACGGCCCGACGATAATCCCGGCCGAACGCGTCTGTGCACCACATCCGGCGCAATCGACCGAAATCGGAACCACGTACCATTCACTGGTCAGCAACGACCGATCATGCTGCGTCACAGAGTTGTCCCCGCCTGGCCGTGGATCACTCGCCTTCGTCCTCGGCCCCCGCTGGCTCCGGAAACACGCTCAGCGTACCTCTTGTTATTCCCACCGACGAGAAAGTCCGCCAAGTCAACAGGCGTTCGCTCATGAGAAGCAAGCCCACGACCGGATCCCCTCCGCCGGCATTCAACCAAGCGCTGGCTACATCAAGAATCTCTGGCGCAACGCCATCGGCGCTGATTTGCCAGCTTTTCTTCGTACCACCCTCGGCTTCGTCCCCTGATGACTGCCTGTCGTCCTGCTCCATCAAAACCGCTTCGGCTCAAAAACATATCACTGCAGTGTAATTTTCTACCGACGTATAATTGAAAACTCAAGCTTCAAACGGATCAAAACCAACGATGGAAGATCATCTGAGAGATAAGTGCCCCTACAAGTGCCGCGGCGACTGCAAACGCCCACACCATTCCGCGGCGGTGCGCCTCGAGCCATTGCCAGATTTTGCCCGGTCTCGTGGTTTCGTCGGTTCCAAGATGATCCTCCTGCATCCACATGGAACTTTCACCAGGCCATTGTTCGGCAGCCTTCGTCTCCGCCCTCCATTTACTGACGCGGAACGTTTCTTCCACACGGCGCTGAACTTCCTCATAGCTCAATTCGATCGCACCGTCGGTCACCATCTCCTCATACCAACTGCCCCTCGCGAAAAGGTGTCAGTTCGACCCTGTACTCACCGATTACTGGCCGCGTCGCATGAACCACACGCTCGATGAAGCACCAGGTTCAGTTTCAGAGCAAAGTGTTTCGCGCATTCCTCCGGACATAGTGCTTCAGTCCTATAGCTTCTTCCCGTTAGCGGCTTTATGCGTCTCCGTTCGACTGAGAACGCGACCCAAGGGGGCCTTCCCCCCTTCCCGTCGCAAAGCGCCTGCCTGCCGGCCCGGATGCAGCAAGTCGGTCGCACCCTGACGGGTGCAACCGCGTTGCGCACCCCGTCCGGCAACCGGGCGCTTTTTGCCATCCCCCGCGTCCCTTCAACAGGCGGGAGCAGGCCCAAGAGCCTGCCCCCTTCCTATTCTGGAGCGAAAAATGAAACCTGTCCGCTACACTGGATTCCTCATAGACCCCCTCAATGCGACCATCGGCCCGGTGTACATCGTCGACCCTGTCGATGAGCATCAGCATCAGCCGAAAACGCAGTTGCGCCAGCTTCTTGGCGCACGGGCGCTGCACACCCTTGAAATCGAGCTCGGAGGCCGTCGCCATCTGGTCTGGCACGACGCCCAGGACACGGAGCCATATTGGACGGCTATGTTTCAGATCAAACAATCGCAGTTCCTCGCTAGCCACGCCATTGTGTTCGCTGACGACAACAAAGATGAGTTTGACGCTGATGCCTCTCCTTTTGGCATCGAGCCGACAATCACCATGGCCGAACTCGCTCAGTTGACGACTTGCATTCAACCAATCCTCGTCCCACGTATGCAAGAGGATCAGATGACAGGTCTTGATCTGGCTATCGTCCGCAAGAAACCCACAGTAATTTCCTAGAAGAGAGGATATGAACAATCACCCCTATGCTCATTGTTTCCTTCCTTTCTCAATTTCCATTGTTAGTGTTACTGAGTCGGACGCCAACGCGTCCATTCCCATATGCGGTTACGCGAAACGCCAGCAACGCGTCGTTGACGGCGATACCTTCTGGTTTGTTGGAATCAAGTACCGTTTGTACGAGATTGACGCCCCTGAATTGCCGGGTGTGCAAAGTGCCAACAAGAGTACGAAACCGGTGTAAAGGCAGCCTACCTTCTGCAATCCCTCTTGCAGTCTGGCATCATCAGCGTGGCGCCGCACGGAGAGGGCCGTTATGGGCGCACGTTGGTGAGCGTCCAGACCAGAAAGGGCGATGCAAGCGAATTGCTGAAAGCCGGTTTGGCCGAGCGGTCCGGCCGCAAGTACGCTGCAGGTTGGTTCTCGAACTGATGAGCAAGGCAGTGTCCGCTCCGGCAACGGCGTGGATCTTCTTTCTAAGGCTGGCATTGTTGCTACACGCGCTCACCGGAACAATTAGGCTGGCGCGGTGGCTCTTCACTTGGCCGGACATCGACCTCTGGTCGTATGCGGTGTTCGGGATTCTGTTTGCCATGAGCCCGCTCCTGGTGACCGTTCTCGCCTATGATGCGATCACCACTTTCCTCCCCGCCCTTGGGCCTCGATATGGCAGTGGGATTAGCAGCAGCGTCAGAAACTTGGACGGGAGCGCAACCGCGGTCTGCCTGCCTACGCTGCCCCCCACGACACTCCTGTTCGTGGTTCATCGTCTTGCACAAAAAGAAGCCGTCCGTGATTACGTGGGCGACTTGATCGATTGGATATTCTGGTTTGCCCTTCTGAGCCTCGCCATGGCTGCCCTTGCAGGATTGATCGGCTTGGCCCTCGCCCTCTAAATCGGCTGCCCAAAATTGGCTCCTACCGGAACGGCTATCGTGGCAGACCAAGCCCTTCCCGAAACCGCTGTGCCGCCAGGTCATCATTGAGTTGACGACGCCGCTCTTCTTCGTCTCTCCGCCGTTCTTCCGGTGTCCGGTCATCCTTCAAAAAGGCGAAGGGTAATCCTACGAGAAAGGCAAAAGGCGCGATCGTCGCGACGCGGAACCATAGATGTCTATCATAACGACCTGACGCCCACGCCCACATAGCCTCGGTCCATGCATCCGGCAGGAAGATGTATGAAAACGTCAGCGCAACCCAATAAGCCACGAAGGCGCCGAGCCACAAGCAGAGCACACTGCTAATCAGGAACCCTACGACCTTCACGCTCATCCAGGCAATCCGGAATGGCAGAATCAGAAGTCTGATCGCCTTGGTTAAGGCGGACATTTCGCTGTTCTCCTTCGCTTTTTCAGCCAGCGCTCGACCTAAAATATCAAAATAGTAGAATTTCCGATACTTGCACTGCACTATCATTTCGTGCATTTTCGTCGCAGTCAACAGGTGACGATTGCGATCATGGGCTACCCTGTCTGGCGGCCACGCCGCCTCTCCTATCTGGCGCTTGCGAGCTGCCTCTTCCTCCCGCCAGCCATGTCGCAGGACGATGCCGTCTCGAAATTCATCTCCTATTACCAGAACGCCTATGCGCAAGGCCGGGATTTGGTCCCTGAGCCACAGGCCGCGCTTGACACGTCCTCGATCGCAACTCAGCTCACGTTGAAGACGGTCAAACCCGTGAGCGCTCTCACAGGCAGTGCGTTTCTCGATTCCAACAGCGCGGTTATTAAACTCGCCGGTGTCCAGGGCTGCCTTTCAACTGAAATGGTCCAGTTCATGGGCAATCAGGTGTCATGTGTCATGGTCTCGTTAGCGGGGCTGGCCTCCAGTCTCGACCTGGCGAAAGCCGACGCCGGCGACGCCTTCCCCTGCCACTTCGTCGGACAAAACCCTGGAAGTCCGACCGTCCGCTTTGCTGAGTGTTTTTTCACCCAGGACGACATGGTGCAATCTCTATCTGAAACCATGATCCGGAAAGGGTTTGCCTTTGCCGCCCGTGATCGCGCTGGCAAGCCGATCTTTCCGGAGTATGCGAAAGCGGAGGATGACGCGCGGCGGTCAAAGGCTGGCATTTGGGTGAATTCCTATTTCACGCACCCTTACGGTGAACGTTATCGAACCAATCCTTCAACGAATTGATGCGGATCCGACTGTTCATGTTGATTACCACGATTGCAGCTTCCGGCCTTTATGCAGGCATGTACGTCATGCCAGAGTTTCTTGCCGAAAAATCCTTGAGAGCGACGCCCGCCCCTCCAGTGGTTCCAGTGCAGGCGTCGCCAAATCAGACACCGCCGGCTCAGACGCAAGACGGGGGCGCTCGGCAATTAAACTTTACTCCATTTCCAGCTACAGCCCAGTTCGAGACCGGTGACACGTGGATCTCCGACGGACGTCGTTATCGCTTATATGGACTGCAAACCTGCCTCCGGGGAACCAATGTCACCCTGTCCGCTGGTGTCGTCCGTGATTGCGGGGAATTGAATCTGATCATGGCTCAAGCTCTCATCCGCGATACCAAGCCCGTCTGCACCACGGTCAAGGATCTCGATCAGAACAACGCCGTCGTCGTCTGCCAGACCACGACTGGCGAACGAGGCTACGACCTAGCCACCTATATGATTGCTCAAGGATGGGGCTTTGCCGCCGTCGACGGCGCGGGCCAGCTGATCGTTCCTGGTTACCGGGTGGCAGAAGAAAGCGCGCGAACGGCGCGCGCAGGCTTATGGGCCTATTCTGATATGCCGCACCCCGTCTCGGTACTGATGCAGCAACAGAAGGCACAACGGTGACAATGATGCGAACAGCTGCCATCACCTTCGCTCTTCTCGCCGGGCTCCTATCGCTTTCTCTGGCGCAGAGCCGGCCGGCCGACGTACCGCGACAAATCTACGGTAAGGTGCAGGTGATCGATGGCACGACAATCGACTTCAAAGATCGCGGTCAGATTGTCCGCCTTGCTGGATATGAGGCTCCTCGCCTGGAGCAGACTGCCGTCAGCGAGGGTATTGAATGGCCAGCCGGACAAGTTGCCAAGGCATGGATGATCCTCCGGACACTCGAGCGAGACGTCAACTGCGCGCCGGTCGCACGGGACGCCAACAAAAATCTCATCGCTCATTGCTTCGTCGGAGAAACCAATCTGGCTGCCACCGCAATCGCGGAAGGCATCGGCTATGCGTTTAATTACAAGGATGAGCCGCAAGTCCCGGCTTATTTCGACATAGAGAGGAAAGCCCGCGGTCTTGGTTACGGGGTCTGGTCTTCCAAGGATCTCCTTCCGCCATGGCTCTATGTTTCGGCGCGGGATAAAAAGACACCCGAGCAGGCTCCGGATACGTTCGACCCCGGTCTCCCCTTGCCCCCTCCGGTCACTCCAGACATTCCAGCATCCTCTGCAGAATCCCAAGGAGGCTAACATGAACCGTTTGCTCACATACGCACTCGCTACGGCGCCGCTGCTCCTCGCTGCGGTCCCGATCGCAGCAATGTCGCAGTCCGCTACACAAGATGGCGCCACGCAAAAGCAGGTGGAAGAACGCGATCCCAACTATTGCGGTGCTGGCGGCGCCGGTTGCGACCCGCAGGACGTTCAGCAATGGAAAGTGATCGGCAACAAGCTTGCCGATCTCTCGTCAGCCGATCTCAGCCAATACGCCTATGCCTGCGTCAAACATCCCGATTGGAAGAAGGATTGTGAGAAGGATCCCACCATCATTCTGAAGCGGCTTGGCATTGAAGGATACTGAGGAAGCATCATGACCAATCCGTATATTTCCGCCGGTGTCGCCGCCGCCGTTGCCGCCCTCGTCGGCTTCGGCGCCGGCTATCAGGTCAACAACATGACCACGAGCACGAAAATCACTGAGCTCGAGGCGAAGGTCACTGAGCTTGAGACAAAAGTGGCCGAAGCAGCGAAGCTGGAAGTTCCTACCGACGAGGAGGCCACGGCGGCACTTCAAAAAACGACCTTCAAAGGGAGCTCAATGCGGATAACCGAATGTCAGAAGCACCCCGTGATTCCTGGCGTGATTTGCAACGGCACAGTCTCGGATTCGTCCGGTTGGTCTATGCCTAAGTCGCTTCCATTCGCAAAAATCGATGGCGCTTGGGCCTATGCAAACTGATCGTTTTAATTTCACAGGAGAGGGAAATGAAATCTTATGGCTTGTTTTCTGCTGCATTGATCGCCACCGGCACACTATGGGCGGCAGCGCCCGCCCAGGCGCAGGACGCGTCGTGGGGCTGCCAGGTTCTTCTGTGCGCAGCATCACAAAACCCATCCTGGCACGGCGTTTCCTACTGCGTTCCGCCGATGACGAAACTGATCACGGCCATGGCAGAACCCGGCTTCAGCTGGCCAATTTGCGAGCAAGCCAAGGCCGGCAAGCCCGGGCGGGAAAATTACGAGCAATGCCGTGAAGGCACAAAGGTCGGCTACAGCGAGCACGGCCGCGACGGCAATCGCCGTGAGCCCGATCGCTGCGTAACGACGGTCAACGTGTGCAGAGACCGTCTCAGCAATAGGCGCACAGGTAACAACCTTGATTACCGTACAGTTGCCGGCGGTCGCGACGGTAATAGCTGTATCCAAGAAACTTCATCACTGCGCCCCCGCCGCGCCGACCCGTGGTATTTCGACATCCCAAACGAGCAAGGGAAGAAGCAACGCTTCTGGTTCAATCTCAATTACTGATGAAGCCGATCTAGAGGCTTGCCCGGGATATGCCCGGGCAACTTTTTTTTGACTTTCGCCTCTTTTCCTCCTGCCGTGGCGGCTGGAGGTCCTCCTCGCTGACCTCGAACAGATCGCCAATCGAGACCTCGAGTTCACGGGTCATTTTATCGAGCATCGTCAGCTTGACGTCGCGCATTCCGCGGGCCACCTGCGACATATATCCTTCAGTCACATCAAGCTTCGCGGCGAGATCCTTGTTCTTCCAACCCCGCTGCGCCTTGATCCGTTCCAGGCCAAATACGAGTCGCTCCTGAAACGTCAATTCCTTCAAATCCTTGATGGTCGTCTCTTCGCCTTTGTTTTCGCCCTTAAACCGAGGCATGAGCGTATTTCACCTTCTTAGCCCGACAATGATTCGGGTGTGTTTTTGACTCGCCGCCGCTAACCTGACTCCAATGATTGGAGAATTAAGAGTCTTGGTTCATGGCACGCCCCCTCCGCCCCATCGTATTACCCCAATTTTCCGCCTAAGAGTCCCGATCAGCCGTGATCAGGCGTCCCAATACGGAACGAACCTCTTTCGGTTCGATTACGTTTGTTTAAGCGTTCCCTCTTGCGCCTATCTATAGACTTCGAATGTCGCGCACTTCAAAGAATGCACCGTCTAGCTAATTGAAGTGGTTCAGCTTTTTCCCAATCCCTTAGGGCTACCCTTTGTGAGTTACCTTATTTTAGGTAACCCGAATGCACAAGAATCTTTTACCATTTTGACATGAAATGCACCGTCACCGCGCAGCGACGAACGTGCGGCTACTTGCGCTTGCAGGGAATGCAACGGAACCGATTTGTGAGGGTGGAAGGAGCCCGCGCGGAGCCAGCCCGCGCCACCGTGGGAAGATGGGCTGAGGCGGTCGGCCGCCGCGTTGGCGCTTTCCCATCGCCGGCGAATCCGATCGTCGTTCAGCAGCAAATCAAGGTTCCGCTCACCCGCCGGCGACAGATCGTAGAGGGTGACGCCCACCCGGAATATCGTCAGGCCGCGCGGATAATTCTGCCGAACCTGGACCCACAGTTCGGCCAGCGCCGAGAGGATCGCATGATCGTCATTGACGATCGGCAAATGGCGCTTGCCGAGCTACGACCCGTCTCGGATAGAGAGCCATAGCCACAGCCCACCAGCATAGAAACTCTCTCGCCGCAGGCGCCGCGCCGCCTTGATCAGCAGCAGGCGCGAGATCTCGCGCGCACCGCTGATCGTTCGCGATTCCGGCGGCAGCACGCGACCATGGCCGAACATTCCGCAGCTCGACGGGGGAGCCTGAATGTCATAGCCGTGCAGCGCGTACCAAAGACGCTGCGGCAAGGGCACAGTATGCGACCGACGTTGTTGGATCCCGTGTGCTTGCCGTGTCCTGTCGGCCGACATACTTGCCGTTCGCCTTACTCGATACCTTGGCGTTGTCGTTCGCGCCGATCCTCGAAATCATCACAGGGAACGCAACGGCCTGCTTTTGCGGGAGATGCTGCTCATCTCCTCGCGCGGTCTATCGCCCTCTCAGTCGCGCAATTGGCAGAGCTGCTCTTGAGGCGTGCGCCGGCGAGCTCGAGGAGCGCGCGGGCTATCTCGTCCTCGGTCCAGCCGGATTCCGCTGCGCGCTCAACCAATTGCTGGACGGCCGGTTCCAAGGCGAGCTGGCATTGAAGGCCGCGGTCCGGATGGTCGACCGGGCAGGTTGGTTGCACGATCGCAATGCTTGATCGCTTCATTGCAGGCCATGGGCTCTCGCCCTTCTCCTTTAGCCACACGAGGCGCACCAGCTCACGTGTTGTTCGTGCGCGGCTCGGCAACCGCTTCATCATGTCCACCAACCGCTCCAGCGATCCCGCGCGTTCCAACTCCGTAAAGAAATGGTGCGGCGTGACGCTACCGAGCCGGTGCATCTGGGCCAGGTTCCACACATACGGATAATCGACCATGAATTCGGTTCGAGGCGAGGCCTTGGACGGTTTAGCCTCGGTCAGGATGCCGCCGCCCACGAGTCGATCGGCCCTCTCGATGATTTGGCGCACCCTCGATGTCGACAAGTCATGTTCCTGCGCCAGGTCGGCGAAGCGCATGCCCTTCAGAAAGCCTTCGACCAGGGCGACGTTCCTATCGACGGTCGGGGTAAACCCCCAACATGCCCGCAGTTTTTCCAGCATCATGCCGTTTGTTCATCCGGTTGTTCGCGCCCCTGCAAACTCTACCCGGCCAAATCGGCGCTTGGAAGACCCACCAGACTCACGTTGGGTTCAGGCCGTATGTTTTCGAGTCTGCCTTAGCTTTGTCAAAAGCAACTACCCCGTCCGTGCAGCGGACGAAAAGGCACTTGCTTGGCTTTTCGATGTCAAACACCTTGAGTGCCTGCGAGCGCTTGGTCGCAAGCCTGCCGTTCGCCTCAGCAGCCCGACCTGCTCGGCCTCATGGCGCAGATTCTGCCTGGGCCTCGGCCCCATCTGTTGGATCACCAGCCCGGCCGCCAGCGAGCCGAGATCGCCGCAATCCCTGAGGCTGCGCCCGGTCGTGCAACCATAGAGGAAGCCGGCAGCGTAGACGTCGCCGGCGCCGGTCGTATCGACCAGTTCCCTGATCGCGGTCGCCTGGATGACGACGGTCTCGTCGGCCGCGCACGATGACCGAGCCTTTTTCCGACCGGGTCACGGCGGCGATCCGGCAATCCTTGCGGATCTGCACCAGCGCCTCGTCGAACGACGAGGTCTGGTAGAGCGACTTGATCTCGTGGCTATCGCGAAGACGATATCGACGGTGCCGGAGCGCATCAGCTCGAGGAACTCGTCGCGGTTAGCGGTCGACACAGAACGAATCCGACAGCGTCATCGACACTTCGCGGCCCGCCGCATGGGCAAGCTTCGCCGTTTGCCGGATTGCTTCCTTGGCGCGCGGCGGGTCTCACAGATAGCCCTCGAAATAGGGGACCTTGGCGCCTGAAGCCTTGTCGGCCTCGTTCGCGATGGCAGCCAGGTCGATGCCGCCCCAGATCGACTGTGGCCGCTTCACGAGCCCACGCTTCTGTTTGATCTCGACGACAAAGGGCGCCCCCACGCATTTTCCCACGGTTTTTGAAGACGTTACTGCCGTCCAAGCCACGACTCAAGCGGTTCGCCGACAAACAGATCGGCGCCTTCTTGCTGGTTGCGACGTCTCTCTACCGGGACGGACGCCTATGCTTCAGACTATCACCACCAACAACAGCCTGATCCTGGTCAAATGCGCGCCAACCGCCGCGCCGGATTGTGGACCTCTCGCGGGTGGTTTCTGCAACAAACACCAGGGTCATCAGATCAAGCAGAAAGTCGTCGGTCGCTCGGGCGAGTGTTTCTGACTTACCTCTGAACTGATCCAGCAAAACGCGCGCATTATCGATCGCGTCCGCGCTTGGCCGCATCGATTAGCGCCATCCTCTCGAAACTATCCAATTTTCGAAACTCCCTCAAAGCTCTTGCCAGGGTGGCTATGCACGAAGGTGGCTATGTGAACCACTCGCTCAATCCCGCGGCCGTGAGTAAGGCGTTACGCGGTGCGTCAGTGTTGGCTAGCGCAGGGAAGCTCGCCGTCCCTGAGACCCTGACCGCGGCTCCTCATTGCAAGAGTTTACCCCCTGGTCCATTAGCTTCATCTGCCTTCGCGTCGCCGCTTGGCGTCGCTGGTCCAGATGAGTGCACAATGCGCTAACCAGGTGTGTCGCTCCGGGCCTTGCGGTCTTTCGCGTTTGCTGCGCCTATATTAGCGCTCAATAACAACCGGTCCGGCTTAATCGCCGAACCAAACGCGTTGCGAACTTTACAAGGAATACGCATATGGCGACTGGAACCGTGCGCTGTCGAACGCGCGGGCCTCTCGAGCCTGGCTGACGGCCAGAAGATCAACTACGAGGTCGAGCAGGACCGCCGCACTGGCAAGTCTTCCGCTGGCAGCCTCAGCAAAGCTGGTTGATTTTTCGGCTGCGTCCCGCAAGAGCCGGAAGCATGCGGCAGGTCCCGGATGGCCTGACCGATCAGCAAAGCGAAGATAGAGCAGTTCGAACCGCCAAGGCGCTGGCGGGCAACCATGTGGGCGTCATAGCTTGGAGCCGCGACGCCGATCCAGCGCTAGGCGACTACGGGCCGCCGACGGTGCTTTTCGCTCAGGGCGAAGTGCCCGACATGGAATAGCGCGACCGACTCATCGGTCAATGCGTCCGGCCGATTATGTTCCAGACGGGCGGCGATCAAACTTCACGGCAAGGCCGCGCGAGCCAGCCATTTCCACAACAAGTTGCTCAACCTCGTCATCGCTCAGCGCCGTTTGTTGCAGCTTTCGAATGTGGGTGACTGCAGCGGCGAGCGAGACCGACGCCATTCTTGCGTGGTCGTCGAGCATCTCGCCGATCGCGAGCACCACATCGGCGTCGATGTTTCGCGGCAGTTCGCGCATCGATCTTTCCCTCCCGCAAAAACTATTGCGCCTTAGAAGGAAGATGACAAGCAACGGCTACGAGCAGAGTTGAGGCGACGCGACTCCCGTCGGAAATCGTGCGCGGGGCAAGCGTGGCACGGTTCTTGCGCCCACAGCTTCAGGCATGCCGGGCACAAAGACCCTGTTCCCCATCGACACCGGCGTATGACGTTGGGACAATGATGTCGCGCAAGCTTCTGTTTGGCCTTCCCGCAGCGTTCCTAGCAGCCGCCATGGGACGTTCGGCTTTGATCATTCGGTTGGCATCAACCTTTCGCGAATTCGTTACACCGCGCTACCGGCCGGAGCTCCACTATATGCGCGGCCCCGGGCCGGCCACCGCGCGCCGTGTTAGCGGGCGTTGAAGCCGATCTGATGACATCTGGACTCTCTTCCGCAGCGGACGCATTCTCTCGTTGGGGAGTGAGGGGCTTGGACAAATACCGATACGACAATCAGTCTGACCAATGGCGCAAGCGGACCGGCGCCAAGCTTCGGCGTGCACGCCTCCTGGCAAGTGTTCCGAAGCGGCTTGTGTTCGTGACAGTTGCAGCTATGGCCGCCTACGTGACGCAGTTTGTCGTGCAGCACAGCGAAGGCGCCCCCGACCTGAACGTATCACACTGGATTGGACGATCGCCGGCGCCGATCGCCGGCGTCGCTTCAGTCATCGACGGCGACACGATCGAGATCCATGGTCAACGCATCCGCTTCAACGGCATCGACGCACCCGAGTCCGCGCAGCAGTGCGACGACGCCAAGGGCTTTCGCTACCAGTGCGGCGTCAAGTCGGCCGCTGCTCTCGATACGTTCCTGACGCTTTCCAGGCCCACTCGTTGCACGTTCATGTCATGGGACAGGTACGGCCGCTATGTAGGCGATTGCTACCGTGCGGACGGCAAGAGCGTCGCCGGATGGCTTGTCGAGAATGGCTTGGCGCTGGACTGGCCGAAGTACAGCCATGGCGCCTATGCACCGCAGCAGGCAAAGGCGGAGACTGCGAAGGTCGGCATGTGGGTCGGTAACTTCCAAGCGCCGTGGGACTGGCGCGCATCGCACCCCGACGGTGCGGCGCCGCTGAGCCAGCCACTCGGCATCGTCAGCCGCAAGCTGGTCATGCAGAGCGGCGGCTATTCATGCGAGCTGCGGCGCACCTGTTCGCAGGTCGGCTCATGTGATGAGGCCCAATGGTATTTGCACAACTGCTCTTGGGGCCGCAAACTGGATCGCGATAGCGACGGGGTGGCGTGCGAGACACTTTGCTGATCTGGAGAGGTTGGGATAGGCACAGTTTCGCGTTTTCCTTTTGGCTAGTGCCTAGGATATCGAGGAAAGAATGAGCAGCAACAAGAGGATCGCATCTCCAGCGCCCGCGTCAGCGTCTGCACCTGCCCCGGAGTCCAAGGGCCAATCCTACAAAAGCTTGGGAGTGTTGCTGACGATCCTGGTTTTCGCTGCGATATTATTCATGTGGCTGAAGCCGCTCTGGTGCGGTACATGTTACTACGTCGACAGCATACAGATGAGTGCCGCCTTCCAGAAGTTTGGGTTTCAGTCAGATTACCTGAAGCAACAGTTAGCCTATGCGGATGCTTCTGTGGCTCCGGACGCCCTAGATCTATCTTTTGATTTCGACGAGAGCGGCCGCAATAGATCGGTAGGCTATCAAGGTAGGCATTTAGATCCGGACTTCAAAGATATCGGCACTATCCGCTTCAAGCTGAATCCCAATGAGAAAGTCTCTCATATTCTTTACTTCAGCGGTATAGACTACAAAATTCCCGTAGTAGATATTAGCGTTTCCGATGTCATACAGATAATCCAGTACTATATGGGGATAAGGCGCAATACGATAGATATCTATCTCGACTGCGAGAGCAACTGTTCAATTATAGACGTCTCTGCTCGACTTGTTTTTAACAAAGACTCTGGAAATTCGATGGAGATAACCGGATCAGATATGAAATTGTACTTTGACCACGGTGAAGAGACAGCTTTCTTGCCGATAATGATCCCGTCCAGAACGCAACCAATTCCGTTGGATCTTGTTAGATTCATCGCATTCAAAGCGAAGAGCGTTCTTGATAGTTGTGCGTATGATGTGATACAGCGATCACATTTTCCTACAACCGAAGCTCTTGATCACAAAAGTGAACCAGTTATCCTATTTAGTTCTATGCCGATTCCACAAGACTATTGCACACTTTCGATGCTTTCGATGAGATACTTCGAGGGAGGGGATTTTTCGGATGTTGCCGGTTATATATTCGAGTTCGGCGCAATGATGCACGGAGAAAACCGACTTCAGTTCGATATGCTTGACGAATTTGCTCGGTGGAAAACAGACCCGAAATACGATGGTGAAGGGGCGACATGGCTCAACGAAAGGATATGTGAAGAGAACTCAGAGCTGATGGATGTGGGAACTCTACATCGATTTCTATTGGTGAAGTTGGGCCTTGCAAAACAATGGCCATTGTATGAATGCCCCAAAAAGAAGGAGAAGTAGGAGCGCGCTATATTCCCTCAATATCAGGAGCGAGCCGCCTGCGCATAGTGCTTCTCGGCCATCCTGATTTCACCTGCCCAAGGGCTTCGGCCACGACGATCATCGGCACCCCGTTGCGCACAGGCTCGCGAATGAACAGTAAGACTCCGATCGATTCCAGTTGCAATCCTTAAATTAATCCACCTCACAATCCAGATCGAGGTGTTGCCGGCGATGCATTTAGCAGCGTATGTCGACACACAATGATGCATCGCCCTGCTCTCACGGCCAACGTATTGGTAAGTTTCGGTTGCTATTATCGGTTCCCATATGGATACCGAAACGAGCCCTATCCCTACTGTCGACAACGCCCAGTGGCCTCGGGCTCACATGGCTGCAAACGCATGGCGTGGACGTTGCCTCGATATATTTGCGCGAAGCGAGGCAGCCGTTAGTGAGACGCTTTTGGTGCTAGCGAATACATCGCAGCGTGGCACTGTCGTGAAACTGCCCCATCTCGTCGGGCAACGGTTCGAAGAATTGGCAACTTTGACCGCACCAGCCGGAGCTTTCGCTTTGGAAGGAAAGGCATCCGCAGCAGCACTATCGGCCTTCCGCACCCATGAGGGCCTGCGCACGTCGCTGGGCCACGGTGTCGGCAAAGTCGTGCTCGACCAACGAGGGGGTTGGTTGCTCGTCTTGCGAACGCTTGCCTTCCGATCAAAGCAACCGCAACGTACGGTCCTTGTTATCGAAGAGAACGAAGCCGAAGAAACAGTCAAATCACTCCAAGCCGCTGGGCAGCGGCTCCTTTCGGAACTAGGAAATTTGCGGCATGCCCTCGGCCCGAGCTGAATCCTCGGGCGGAAAAAGGTGCCCGCATGGTTCCGTAAACGCCCAAGCGATTCTCTCGGCGAGCCGGCCATCTGCCAGTCTCCCGCCGTTCCGTTCTCGATCGCGTTGACGATGCTGTCGGTGATCGTCTGATGAATGCTCCGCGTCTGTGCCATTTCGGTCTCGAGCGTTGTCCGATGGTTGCCGAAACGGCCGCAAGAAAACCGCTTGGCGTCGCCAGTGATGCCGAATGGGGCAACCGCCGTTGCGGCTTCGCCACTGCACCGGGCGCGATGGCACGGCATAACGGCGCGCGTCCGAGCATGCCTCGCTCGATTCTCTCGCAGGCCCATGCGAAAAGACGATGGCCGGCCTGTTTCTCTTAGCCCGATAGCTTCTGCGACCGGGTCTTCCGCGCTATTCGCCGGGTAGTTTCATCTTTTTTCCGGATGGCTGAGGTCAACTCATCATAGTCGACGCCGCGCTTCTTCAGCGCTCTGCGCGCATCGTCGATCTCGAAGCCCAACAACTCGAATACGGTCATATTGAGCCTGGAAGCGATGCGCTCCATTGTCTTGAGGGTCGGATTTCCGATACCGCGCAGCATCGTGTAGTAGGTCCCTCGCGCCAATCCCGTCTTGGGGAGGAAGGCCTCCATCCCACCATTCTCGATCTCAAGCTGCTGGAGGTGCAGCGCCAGCATTTCCTTGAGGATGGAATGACCGACGGGCTGGGGCTTAAACCTCCTCAGCTTCGTCATGCGCAGGCTTTTTCAATTCGCCCCGCGTCGGGTCGGCTACCGCCGTGTTTGCGAAGCTTGTGACGCACCACCACATCGACCTTGTAGTCGAGCCGGTCCAGGCAGCGAACCAGCCTGTCTATTGAAAACTTCCCCGTGCGCCCGGTGACGATCGCGGAGATGTCGGGCTGTTTCATCCCGAGCAGCTCGGCCGACTTCGCCTGGGTCAGGCGCCGGCGCTTGATAATGGCGCGGATCTCGCGGGCCAGCTTGGCCTTAAGCAATTCCTCTTCGGGTTGTCAAAGCCGAGGTCCGCAAACACGTTGCCGCTGCTCACTTCGGCGGTGATGTCTTCAGTCATGACTTTGGTCCTTTCCCATGCGAGGCGTTCGTGCGTGAAAGCCCGGCACGTCCCGGATGCGTGATTGCCGGCCACATTGGAGTGCAAGGGGGTGCAAGTTTCTTTATCCGTTCGCTTCCGCGGCGTACCGAGGCGGCCTGCAGCGTCGTCGAACAGCCGACACTCAGTGCAGGCCGAACTCGCGCAACAGTTCCTCGCGATAGCGCACGAAGCGGCTTTCGCTGCGTTCGCGGGGGCGTGGCAGGTCGACGGTGATCAGCCGTGCCGCGCCGCCTTTGTCCTTCGGCAGGATCAGCACCCGGTCGGCGAGATAGATCGCCTCCTCCAAGTCGTGGGTGACCATGACCATGGTGACGTTCTCCTCGCTCCAGATGCGTGCCAGCTCTTCCTGCATGGAGATCTTGGTCATGGCGTCGAGGGCGCCGAGCGGTTCGTCGAGCAGCAGGATCTCGGGCTGCACCGTGAGCGCCCGGGCAATGCCGACGCGCTGCGCCATGCCGCCTGAAAGTTGCCGTGGATAGGCATCGCTGAACTCGGCAAGGCCGACCAGCGCGATGTAGAAGCGCGCCCTCTTCTCGGCCTCCGCCTTGGGCACGCCGCGAACTTCGAGACCGAAGGCGACATTGCCGAGCACGGTGAGCCAGGGCAGCAGCCGCGGCTCCTGGAAGATCACCGCCCGTTCCTCCCCGACACCCTCAATCCGCTTGCCGTCGATAGCGACAGCGCCGCCGTCGGCCTTCTCCAGCCCGGCAAGGATGCGGAGCAGCGTCGTCTTGCCCGAGCCGCTGGCGCCGACGATCACCAGGCACTCGCCTGAGCTGATGTCGAGATTGAGCGAGCGCAGCACGGCAAGCTGGCGCCCGCCGAGTGCGAAGGATTTCGACAGGTCGCGTATCGTGACCTCGCCGCCGCTTGCGACAGCCATGGCGCGTGCCTCCATATTCAGTTGATTTTGGTTTCGCCTGGGCGGTAGAGGATGTCGGCGGCCTTGAGCTTGCCTTTCGGCAAACGGCCGTCACGCTCGAGAATGCTCACCCAAAAGTCGACGTCGTGGTCGGTCGCCACCGCCTTCTCGCGCAGGCCGAAGCCGGTCCAGTAACGCGCCAGATCGCCATTCTCGCCGCGTTTGTTCAGGACGTCGGCGAGAACCTTGCGCGCCTCGTCGGGATTCTGCCGAGACCAGTCGGCGGCGCGCGCCGACTGTTCGACGAAGTTGCGGGCAGCGTCGGGATTAGCGGCGATGAAGTCCCGCCGCAGCACGACGAAACCGCCGGCGATTTCGCCGAGCACATCGGTGTCGTTGAACACGCCGCGAACCCCGCCATTGCTGACCAGGGCGCCGGCGAAGGTCGCCTGCCAGTAGCCGAGCCCCGCGACGTCGACCTGGCGCGAGCGCAAGGTCTGTTCGAGCTGCGGCCCCGGCACCACGACGAGCTTGGCGGCATCCGGCGGCAGGCCGACGCTGTGCAGTGCTTCGCGCACCGTATAGTCGAGATGGGCGCCGAGCGTGTTGACCGAGATGGTCTTGCCAGCAATGTCGGCGATCGATTTGATCGGGCTGTCTTCGAGCACATAGAAGACGCTTTTCACGTCTTTGTTGATGCCGTTGCTTGGATAAGCCGCGATGAAGTCGTTGCCGCCTGCGATCGAGTTGATCACGGCTGGCGTAGCCGCCGAACCCAGATCGACGCTGCCGGAGGCCAGCGCGAACAGCGATTCCGGACCGCCGCCGGCATAGCCGACATTTTCGAGCTCGATGCCGAGGCCCTTGAAATAGCCGAGCGCGTCGGCGAGCTCATGCGGAGAGATGCCGCCGCGGCCGGCGAGATAGCGAATCTTGACGGAAGCAGCCTGCGACCGCGCGATGGTAGGCAGCCCGGCGGCGATGATGCCGACGGCGATGGGAGCACGCAAAAGAAGCGAACGGCGTGTGATGGTCATGATCCGGTCTTTCATGGTTCGAGAAATAAGGATTTAGAGACATCGTCTCAGACGGAAGTGTTCCAGCGGCAGAGCCGCCGCTGCAAGCTGATCAGAAGCTGGTTGGCGATCAGGCCAAGCGCTGCGAGGATGACGATCGCCGCGAACATCAGCGGGATCTGGAAATTGTACTGGGCATTCATCACCTGGAAGCCGATGCCCTTGTTGGCCCCGATCATTTCCGAGGCGATCAGGAGCAGCAGCGCCGTGGTGGCGCCGAGCCTCAGGCCAACGAAGATCGAAGGCACGGCCCCCGGCAGCACGACGCGGCGAAACACGGTCATCCGCCGGGCGCCGTAGACGCGCGCCATTTCGAGCAGCTTCGGATCGACCTCCTTGACCCCGCTGATCGTGTTGAGCAGCAGCGGAAACAGCGTCGCCCAGAAGATGACGAATACCTTGGAGGCCTCGCCCAGCCCCAGAAGCAGGATGAAGACGGGGTAGAGCGCCAGCGCCGAGGTCTGGCGGAAAAGCTGCACGATCGGATCGAGCGCGGTTTCGACGGCGCGGACCTGGCCCATGACCAGACCGAGCGGGACGGCGACAACAACCGCCGCGGCGAAGGCGAAGCCGGCGCGCTGCAGGCTGATGGCGATGTCGCCGAGCAGGCTCCCGCCGGCGAGGCCCTTCCAGAGTGCCACGACGATCGCGTCGATCGGCGGCAGTACCGCCGCGTTGACCCAGCCGCTGCTCGCCGCCACCTGCCAGAGCGCCAGGAAGCCGAGAAGCACGCCGTAGCGCGACAGGATCCGCGCCGAGGTCCGGCCGGCCAGCCGCAAGGCCTCCTTGCCGAAGCCGTTGCCGCTTTCATGCCTGCCGATACCGATCGACCGTTCGATGTGCTGCAAAGTCATCGTCATGCCTTTCGCTTCAAACGGGTCATTCGGCGGCGAGCACGGTCGAGCGCGCAACCGTCCACGGGTTCTCCGGCCGCCTGAGGCCGAGATTCTCGCGCAGCGTCCTGCCCTCATAGGCGGTGCGGAAAAGGCCACGGCGCTGCAGTTCGGGGATCACCAGGTCGACGAAATCGTCGAGTGCGCCGGGCAGCCATGGCGGCAGGATGTTGAAGCCGTCGGCGGCTTCGTTGGTGAACCATTCCTCCAACTGGTCGGCGACCTGGGCGGCGCTGCCAATCACCGTGTAGTGGCCTCGGGCGGTTGCGACCCATTGATAGAGCTGGCGGATGGTGAAGTTGTGCTCGTCGGCGATCTGGCGGATCAGCGCCTGGCGGCTCTTCATGCCTTCGGTTTCCCTGCTCGGTGGCAGCGGCCCGTCGAGCGGATAGCCCCTGATGTCAAGCGTCTGGCCGGCAAGTGCATTGAGCAGCGCCACGCCATCCTCGGGCAGGATCAGGTCGTTCAATTGCTGGTATTTGGCGCGGGCCTCCTCTTCGGTGCGGCCGACGAACGGCGCTACGCCTGGCATGATCAGCACCTGTTCGGGATCGCGGCCGGCCGTCGCCACACGCGCCTTGATGTCGCGATAGAATTCCTGCGCTGAGGAAAGATTCTGATGCGCGGTGAAGATGACTTCGGCCGAGGCCGCCGCAAGCCCGCGCCCGTCTTCCGACTGCCCAGCCTGCACCACCACCGGATGACCCTGCACCGGGCGCGGCACGTTAAGCGGCCCCTTCACGCTGAAGTGCTCGCCCTTGTGGTCGATGTCGTGGAGCTTGTCCTTGTCGTAGAAGCGGCCCGTCTTCTTGTCGCGGATGAAGGCGTCGTCTTCCCAGCTGTCCCACAGCGCCTTGACCGTCACGACATGCTCATGCGCCCGCGCATAGCGCTCGGCGTGGTTGGGCTGGACGTCGCGATTGAAATTGCGCGCTGTCTCGTCGCCCGCCGAGGTCACCACATTCCAGCCCGCCCGGCCATTCGACAAAAGGTCGAGAGAAGCGAATTTACGGGCGAGCGTGTAAGGCTCCTCATAGGTGGTCGAGGCCGTGGCGATGAAGCCGAGATGGCTCGTCAGCGGGGCCAGCGCCGCAAACAGCGTCACCGGCTCGAAACCGGCGATCTTGCCATTGCCGCCCTCGCGGGCGCCGAGCCCGACCGTCAGATTGTCGGCGAGAAAATAGGCGTCGAACAGGCCGCGTTCGGCAGTCAGCGCGAGCTGCTTGTGAAACTCGAAATTGGTCGCGCCGTCGGCCGGCGCCTCGGGATGGCGCCAGGCGGCGACATGCTGGCCGCCACCAGGCAGAAAGGCGCCGAGCTTGATCTGTCTGGACTTGCTGGAGCTGGTCATGGGTGGGTCCTTGTTCGAAACGGCTGCTTGGCAATTAGGCGGCGAGACTGACGGCGCGCGCCGCCCCGACGATGCGGGAAACCTCGGCGACCGCTTGCTGGGCGCGGGCGTGGATGGCCTCTGAGACGAGGATGCCATCGGCGAAGTCCTTGTCCGATGCGTAGATCGCGGTCGGCATGGTGAGTGCCTCGAAGAAGCCGAAGAGCGGCCGCAGCTGATGCTCGACGAGCAGCGAATGGCGTTCGCCGCCGCCGGTCGCCGCGAGGATGACCGGCTTTCCACGCAGCGACGCGGGATCGAGCAGATCGAACAAATGCTTGAAAAGGCCGGTATAACTGCCTTTGAAGGTCGGCGACCCAGCCACCAGCACGTCGGCGCTGGCCAACTGTTCGATGATGGCGCGGGCCGCCGGATCGAGATCACCGAGGCGCCGTGCGGTCGGGAGCGACGGACCGAAATCTTCAATGTCGAATATCGCCGAGGTCGCCCCGATGCGGTTCGCCGTCTCGCCGGCGATTTGGCTGATGAATGCCTTGGTCTTCGACGGACGGGTCAGATTGCCAGATATTCCCACCACCAGCTTCTTCGACATGCCAAGCTCTCCTCGCAGATGTTTATTCATTAAGACTACCGATTTTGTAGAATTAAATGAGCGAGAAGATTTCAAAACTGGCGGAATAGGGGGATTGAGTTTGCGTCGTCGCGCCGTTCATTGGTTCAGCTGATGCGGGTTTTCGAGCGTTGGTGTCGTCACCGCAGGCGTCGAACACCGATCCTTTCCGGTTTAGACTGAGGGGTCCCGCGCGCGAGGAAATCCTCTCCGGCAATCACGGACCAATGTTAGTTCGGCTCGGCCTGGCTCCTCGCAGGACGCAGTTCTGGCGCATCCAGCCCGTTGAACGGGGTCGCGTGAGCGTCGAGCTGGCGATACCAGCGGCTGACCGACGGATAGCGTAGAGCGAGCGGCAGCCTGCCGACATTGTTGAAGGGCAGGAACGTCGCCATTCGGAAATCGAAGCAGGACCGAATCTCCGGCCAGCCATTTCCGCTGGAAAGCTGCGCCTTGAGGACTGCCGCCGCTGGTACGGCGGCATGGGCCCCGTGGAGGCGGGCGCTCTCTGGCCCCCATCTCGGCGCATCCGCGGACGCGGCCACATAAAGGAAGGGCGTACAGGCGGAAGCACCGAATCGCTGGCATTATCGTCCCACGCCTATAGCTAAGTCGTGTGGACAAACCTGATCCACACGACTTAGGAACCTCATTAGGTGGTGAGATGTTTTTCGTAAGCGGTTAGGCAGCCTGCCTAGCGACCTTATGTAGCAACAGCAATGGCTTTATTAGGAATTGTCGATCTATATTCAATGATATCCAGCCTTGCGTAATCCCGAGGCAGCCTTCGACGCTTTAGAATATCGTCACCTCCCGTAATTTCAACATCCTTTGCCGTGCACGACCCAGGAGGTTGTTTGGCGTGCATTCGCTCTACATGACGTGATGGTTGAAAACCACGCCATGCAATCGCTACAAGGTTGTACTCACTGCCGTCGCGCAGAAATGTTAAATTCCCGGATTGATCAGACAAAATCCAAATGGCATAGGTTGGATGCATATCGTCTCTTTGACGGATATGAGGACGTTGTGATTGAAGGAGCACGCTGATGCCCGGGGAACCTAACAATAATATGATCGAACTTACTGCAGATATCGTTGCCGCTTATGTGCAGAAAAACGCGGTGCCAGTCTCTGGATTACCGGATTTGATCGCGAGCGTGAATTCGGCATTGTCGAATATTGGCCCGCCGTCTCGTACCCCAGAGCCCGCCCCCAAGCCGGCAGTTAATCCTAAAAGGTCGGTGTTTCCGGACTACATCATCAGCCTTGAAGACGGGAGGCAATACAAGTCGCTTAAGCGCCATCTTGCGACCAGCCATGGGCTGACGCCTGATGAATATCGGGCGAAATGGGGTTTGGCGAAAGACTATCCCATGGTTGCGCCGAACTATTCGGCGACCCGATCGGCTTTGGCAAAGTCGCTTGGCTTGGGAAGGAAGGCGCCTCCAACCAAGAAACCTGTGGCGAAACGCAAGGCGAAGGCCTGAGGTGCGGCCGCTGTCGCCTTCGGCATTCAACGCTACCCCGATGGGTGGCGTTGAGTTCCGTCGCGAACGTTACACGTGGATACGGCCGAGGTGGCGAGCCTCGCTGGCATAGGTCGACAGTGGCTTGATCCGAGATTTCACCAGCGACGATCAGGTTGACCCAGACATGCTGGATTGGAGTGTGTGGAAGCAGCCAGGCGGCGCTTCCTAAAAATGGGGTTCGGCGGCGTCTTGATCAGGACCGTAGCGGTCGAGGCTCTTCACCGGCGTGCTACGAAAACCGCCAAGGAAGTGGCTGCCATGCTGGCGAAGGCCGGTTTACCTCTGTCTCGGCGGTATGGTTGAGTACGAAAATCAAGGAGCGTGTCCACGCAATCGCTGCGATCCTTCCCCTTCTTTGACAGGAGCGATCGCATCCGTCCCAGCGCTCCCTTGCAAATCTTATCCTGAGGCCATCTCGTCGGCGGGCTCGAGTGCGGCATCATGTCAGGGGCCCCCGGCCTCGAGGCGCGCGAGGAACGCCGAGACCTCGGCCTCGATGTCAGCCGGTTCAGTCACCGTGGGCGACGTCCTGGCTACTCCCCCGATGTCCCCGATTTAAATCAAATCCGTCTGTGGATATTGACGATTGCGCGACCCTCACCTCGTAGACGACTGACGCGGGCGGCTACTGAAAGGGTCACATGACAAGCGATTTTTCCGCCGCCCGAGTGCATTTAGATCGAGCGTATCACTACCTTCGTGGCGATGACCCGATGAGCCGGAGGGGACGCGAAGCCTTGGACCTGTTGATTGAGGCGGTTGCCGTCGAAGAGTTCAAGCAGCCACGCCAAAACGCCAAGGTGCTAAGGTTTCCGATTGGGCGCCGCTTCTGAGGCGATCTCCATGGCCGCCGTGTAATCCCTCAGGTGAGGCGCTCACCGGACGGTTGCGTCGCCACTATGAACCATGGTGAGCAAATCCTCCCAGAACGCAAAGAAGCCCGCCCCGCATGAGCCGAGACGGGCAATAGAAATTGGGAGGCCCAAGCGCGCGTCCACGAAACAGCGCCGGCAGGTGAAATTCAGCAGAATATCCATCCTGGCGCATCATGAATGCTCAAGGCGCCTACGCGTCAGCAGCGCCAGAGACGAGATCGCGGTTGCCTCATCCGTCTCAATCAGCATCGAATGAACCAATTGCAGTCGATGTTTCGCAAACTCCATCCGATTGGCGCCTTGTTTTTGAAATACGCTCTCTCTTCCAATTCTACTAAATCGATAGAGTTAACTGGCGCTAATCGCTTTGAGGAGCCAGGTAATGTCGAAAAAGTTCGTGATTGGGGTGTCGGGCAATCTTACTCGTCCTTCCAAGACGAGGGTATTCGTCGACCACATAGTTGGGCAGGTGGCCAAGAAGATTGGCGCATCTTCAGCGACTTTCGATATCGAGGATTTCGGCCCCTCCTTCGCACAGGCCAGGCGGCTTAGCGATCTTGATCCATCGGCCCGAAACATCGTCGAACAATTGACGGGCGCCGCTGTCCTGGTGATCGGCTCGCCGACGTTCAAAGGCAGCTACACTGGGCTATTCAAGCATTTCTTCGATCTGCTGGAGCCGTCCTCGCTTAAGGGAAAGCCAGTCATCCTTGCGGCGACTGGGGGCGGCGAGCGCCATTCCCTAGTCGTGGAACATCAGCTTCGCCCGCTCTTCGGCTTCTTCGAGGCGTTGACCATCCCGACAGGTATCTACGCCTCCGACCGGGACTTTGCCGACGGCGTTATCATATCCGAAGCCATCCGCAACCGCATGGAACAGGCGGTAATCGAAGCGTGTCGGCTGGTCGGAGAGACCGGCGGGGTCAGCCTGGCCGCCTAAGCGTTGTGCGGCGGAAAGGATGACGCCGGCAAGGTGTTGGCCGACAGCAACATCGCTGAAATCCTGACAGATCGCACACTCCCGTAAAACGCCGTCCTCATCGTGAATTTCTATTGTTGACCGAAAAAAGGAGATCGAAGGTGAGCAAGGTTGGAAAGCTACGGCTTGGCGCCTTTATGTATCCAGCTGGCCACCACGTGGCGGCATGGCGTCACCCGGATACCGCCGCGGATGCCACGACGAGCCTCAGGCAGCGCATCGCATTTGCCCAGGCGGCCGAACGTGCGAAATTCGACCTGATCTTCCTGGCTGATGGGGTCGCGGCCCACACGGATGATCTCAAATCCCTCTCCCGGACTGATGAATGGGCCGTCGGCTTCGAGCCATTGACGCTCCTGTCAGCGCTCGCCGTGGTGACAGAGCGCATCGGCCTGGTGGCCACAGCCTCCACCACGTTCAATGAGCCGTACAACCTGGCACGCAAATTCGCCTCGCTCGATCAGATCAGCGCCGGCAGAGCCGGCTGGAACCTCGTGACCTCGTCCAATCCGCTCGAATTGGCGAATTTCGGCAACATCAGCCAGTTCGCCCATCAGGACCGTTACGCACGGGCGGAGGAGTTCGCTGATGTCGTGCTTGGCCTATGGAACAGCTGGGAAGATGATGCCTTCCGGCGCGACAAGGATAGCGGGCTCTTCTTCGCCCCGGAGAAACTGCATGTCCTCGGGCATCGCGGACCGCATTTCCGGGTGCGCGGGCCGCTGACGGTCTCGCGCTCGCCGCAGGGTCACCCGATCGTCGTCCAGGCGGGCTCCTCCGAAGCAGGCAAAGAGTTGGCGGCCCGCACCGCCGAGGTTGTCTTCACCGCCCAGCGGACGCTCCCGGAGGCCCAGAGCTTCTATGCCGACCTCAAGGGCCGCCTCGAGAAGTATGGCCGCCATCCCGATGATTTGAAGATCATGCCGGGCGTCTTTCCGGTGGTGGGGCGAACCGAAGCCGAGGCGCGCGAGAAGTTTGAGGAGATCCAGTCGCTGATCCATCCCGACGTCGGGCTGGAGCTCCTGTCGAACCTCTCGGGCGGGGTCGACCTTTCTGCCTATCCGCTCGACGGGCCGCTGCCGGACTTGAGCGAGACCGAGCGCGGCAAGAGCCGCCAGCAATTGATCATCGATCTCGCCCGGCGGGAAAATCTAACCATCCGTCAGCTCTACGAGACCATCGCCGGGGCGCGGGGCCATTGGCAGCTTGTCGGAACGGCTGAGACCATCGCAAACGAACTCGAAGAGCGCTTCAAGAAAGGCGGAGCCGACGGCTTCAACATCATGCCGCCGACGGTGCCTGGCGGGCTCGACGATTTCATCGAGCTGGTCATCCCCGAGTTGCGCCGCCGCGGCCTGTTCCGCACCGAATATGAGGGCCGTACCCTTCGCGAGAACCTCGGGTTGAAACATCCCGCTCATCGTGCCCCTCACCGCGAGCCCGGCAGTCAGGCGGCCGAGTAACCATTCCCAGTCAACCAACCCGGCAATGGGCCGAGCGACGCCGGCGGCCAACCAAGGAGCAGTCCGTCATGACCACATCACAAGCCACCGTATCCTCACTGACGATCAAACCCGTCGCCGCCCGGATCGGCGCCGAGATCGCCGGCATCAAGCTTTCGGGCGGCCTTTCCGACGAGACAATCGCGGCCATCAATGCCGCCCTGCTGCAGCACAAGGTGATCTTCTTTCGCGACCAGGATCAGCTGACCGATGCCGAGCAGGAGCGTTTTTCCAAGCGCCTCGGCAATCTCGTTCCACATCCGACCGAGCATGTACGCAACGGCACGACGTCGATCCTTGAACTTGACGCGTCACGAGGTGGCCGCGCCGATGCCTGGCACACAGATGTCACCTTCGTCGACGCCTATCCCAAGATCTCGATCCTGCGCGGCGTGACCATTCCCGAGGTCGGCGGTGATACGGTTTGGTCCAACACCGTGGCGGCCTACGAGAGCCTGCCACAGGCGCTCAAGGCGACCGCCGAACAGCTGTGGGCAACCCATAGCAATGCCTATGACTATGCCGCACAGCGCCCGCATGCCACCGAGGCCGATCGCCGCCACTACGAGGAGGTTTTTGCTTCCACCGTCTACGAGACCGACCATCCCGTGGTGCGCGTCCACCCGGAGACCGGCGAGCGCTCGCTCGTACTCGGCTCTTTCGTGCAGCGCTTCGTCGGCTATTCGAAGAGCGATTCCGAGCAGCTCTACGCCCTCCTCCAGTCTCATGTCCTGCGGATTGAAAACACGGTGCGCTGGCGCTGGCAGGCAAACGATGTCGCCATCTGGGACAACCGCGCCACCCAGCACTACGCCGTCAACGACTACGGCGACCGCGCCCGTGTCGTGCGCCGCACCACGCTCGACGGCGACGTACCGGTGAGCGTCGACGGCCGTCGCAGCGTCACCCGCAAGAAGCTGGTTCGCGACGCCGTCACCCGCGCCGCCTGACCCTTCCCTCAAGCAAGGATCCTCACTCATGAAATTCGCGCATATCGCAGCCCTGATCGGCGGCCTCCTCGCCATCGCTCCCGCGTCGGCCGAGACCCTCATCCGCATCGGCTATCCCGGAACCGGCATCGACGACCGGCCCTATGCCTATGGCGACTATGTCGCCGTGGCCAATGTGCAGCAACTCGTCGAAGCCGAGTTCAAGGACGTTCCGGACGTCAAGGTCACCTGGACTTTCTTCCGCGGCGCCGGGCCGGCCCTCAACGAGTCGCTCGCCGCGGGCCAGCTCGATTTTGCCGCGGGCCTCGGCGATCTGCCTTCGATCGTCGGCCGCTCGCGCGGCCTGCAGACGAAATATCTGGCCTCAGCCGGCAGCCATGATGCGCTTTATCTCGCGGTGCCCCCGGATTCGCAGCTCAAGACCGTGGAGGACCTGAGGGGCCATAAGGTGGCGCAGTTCCGCGGTACCAATTTGCAGATCGCCACCGACCGCGTTCTCGAAAAGCACGGCCTCACCGAAAAGGATATCCGCTTCGTCAGTCTCGACTCGAATGCCGCCACGGCGGCGCTCGTCTCGGGCAATGTCGAGGCTTCCTTCGGCGGCTCTGAATATCTCGACCTCGCCAAGCGCGGCGCGGTCAAGATCATCTATTCGACCAAGAACGACGACCCGACCCTCGGGCGCAACTCCGGGCTCCTCGTCACCGCGGAGTTCGAGAAGGCCCACCCGGAATTCACGGCCAAGGTCGTGCGCGCGTTCGTCAAGGCCGCGCGCTTCGGCTCAGACGAGGCCAATCGCCAGGCAGTCTTCGAGCTCTGGTCGAAGGCCGGCCTGCCGGTCGAAAGCTTCGAGGCCGATTTCAAGGACGAACCGCTGGCCCATCGCCTGTCGCCTGTCGTCGATGACTTCATCATCGCGCGCTACAAGGACCAAGCCGAGCGCGCCAAAGCCTATGGCCTGATCAAGAAGGACGTCGATATCGATAGCTGGTTCGAGACCAAGTACCTCAAGCAGGCCCTGCTAGACCTCGAGCTCAAGAACTACTGGTCCACCTTTGACGCGAAGGGCCAGAAAGTCACCGAGGGCCAAGTCGAACACACCAAAGCGGCGAGCAACTAAGATGCGCGGCGGGCAAGCCGCGGCCCAGACCGGCCATGGGGACAGCACCGCCGGTGCTGCCCCCACTCGCCGGCGCATTCTCCCCGCGGCCGGCATCCTGGTTCTCGGCCTCGTGGTGCCGCTGGGGCTTCTGACGGCCTGGACCGTCGCCGCTCTCCTCGGCCAGTTGCCGGAGCAGATCCTGCCGCCGCCGTGGATCGTGTTCGACACTTTATGGGACGGCATCCAGGACGGCTCGCTGCTGTCCAGCACGGTGACGAGCCTTGAGCGCGTTGCGGAGGGATTCGCCGCCGGTGCGCTGGTGGGTCTCGTCTTCGGCACGGCGGTTGGCCTGTCGAAGACCCTTCGCGAATTCGTCGATCCGCTGTTCCTCGCCCTCAGCCAGGTCCCGACCCTCGGCTGGATGCCGATCGTCATTCTGATCGTCGGCATCGACGAAGGCTTGAAGATCATCGTCATCGGATGGTCAGCCTTCATTCCTGTCGTCCTGAACACGTCCCAAGGCGTGCGCGACGTTCCGGAAGCTTATGTGGAGCTTGGCCGGGTCCTTTCGTTCAGCCGCTGGTCGAAACTCACGATGATCGTGCTGCCCTCCGCCGTGCCCTCGATCTTTACAGGGCTGCGAGAAGGCCTTGCCAACGGCTGGCAAACCTTGGTTGCGGTAGAACTCATCGCATCGTTCGAAGGGCTCGGATACCTGATGGCCTATGGCCGTCAGCTCTTTCAATTGGAACTTGTTATTTCGGCCATGATCGTGGTCGGCCTGATCGGATTGGTGATCCATGGCCTGCTCACGCTTGTCGAAAACCATCTGCAACGCTGGCGTCCGGAGATCCCCCGATGAGCATCATTACGATTGACGGTCGGGAGCGGCTGTCGCACAGCGCTCCCATCGCACCGCCGCCCTTCCGCTTCATCGGCCGACATTTGCGGCCACTTGCGGTGCCAATTGCGCTGCTCGCGATTTGGGAGTTGCTCGCGCATGCCGGCGCTGCCGACCCGCGTTTCCTACCGTCACTCGAAGAGGTGGTGGCCCGCGGCGTGGCCGAGTTCAGCCACGGTGGTCTCGGCGTCAATCTACTGGCGAGCCTGGAGCGTGACCTGATCGGTTTCGTGTGTGGCAGTGCGGCCGGAATCGCGCTTGGTCTGGCGATCGGTTTTTCCCGCCTCATCGAACGCCTGCTCGGGCCAGTGCTGCTGGTACACCGCCAGATCGCTCTCTTCGCGTGGGTTCCCCTCATCTCGATGTGGTTCGGCGGCGGCGAGGCCGGCAAGGTCGTCTTCATCGCGCTCGCAGCGTTCCAGCCCACCTTGATCAACACCTGGCAGGGCGTGTCCGGCATCCCGCGCAGCTATCGCGAGCTTGCCGACGTGCTGACCTTCAACTGGTTCGACTTCGCCCGGATTATCGCCATTCCGGGTGCGCTGCCGCAAATCTTCACGGGCCTTCATTCCGCTCTGATCTACGCCTGGACCGCGACGGTAGGGGCCGAGCTTCTGCTCAACATCGCACCAGGTATTGGCGGGCGCATGAACGAGGGCCAGCATCTGTTCCACATGGATCTATTGCTGCTGTGCGTTCTCCTCCTCGGTGGCGTCGGCGTGGTCTTCAATGTCATCGCCGGCTCCCTGGAGCATCGCTTTCTGCGCTGGAGGATCCCATGAGCGGCCCTGTCGCCATTTCCGAACGGGGACGTGGCCAAAGCCACGCTTTGGAGATTGCTGACGTCAGCAAGAGGTTCAGTGTCGCCGGCCGTCAGGTCCAGGCTCTGTCGCATATCCATCTTGCAGTCGACGAGGGCGAGTTCGTCAGCATCGTAGGATCCTCCGGTTGCGGCAAATCCACCTTGCTGCGGCTCATCCTCGGCCTCGACACTGACTATGACGGCGACATCCGGGTCGACGGTCGGAAGGTGGAACGGCCGGGTCTCGACCGCTCGATCGTTTTCCAGGAGCACAGGCTTTTGCCCTGGCTCAATGTCGAGGCTAATGTCGCGGCGGCGCTGCGCCAAAGTCGGTTGGGCGCTGCCGAAAAGAGCGAACTCGTTCGCGACCATCTGCATCTCGTCGGCCTCGATCAATTCGCCAAAGCCTATCCTGCCCAATTGTCGGGCGGCATGGCGCAGCGCGTGGCAATCGCCCGCGCGCTCGTGACGAAGCCGCGCTTCCTATTGCTCGACGAGCCGCTGGGGGCTCTCGACGCGCTAACCCGGCTGCGCTTGCAGGACGAGCTTCAGCGGATCGTCCGGCACGAGGGCACGACCGCCGTGCTCGTCACGCACGACGTCGATGAAGCAGTCTATCTCGGAAATCGGATCGTCATCATGCATCCCCATCCTGGGCGGATCGCCACGATTCTGCCCGTGACCGACGCAGTGTCTCGCGACCGCTCCGATCCGAATTTCATTCGGCTTCGCGACGAGGTGTTATCCTGGCTCGGCGTGTCGCGGACTGGAAACGATGCTGACGCCGAACTCGCTCGCCGCAGCGCCTGACCGCCGACATGGCTCAAAGCAGCGCCTCAGCCTCGTTGACCGCGGGATGTCGCGGTCCGACCCGGCAACTGCCCTTGTTTTCTATAGTGCAAGACAACCGTCTCTATACCAAGAGGCCGCCTAGGTTGTCGGCCGCCCGAATATAATGTTCGAAGTGGAAAATCCTTTGACCTCTGCCAATTCAGACAAGGCCGTCCTGTTCCTGCTCGCCCCTGACTTCGAAGACGCCAAATTTGCGGGCCAGCGTTTCTTCTGCCGGCACTCGGCGCTTGTGGAAGGCGTGCTGACCTCGTTTCCGGCAGTTCTCGATGCGATTGACGTTCGCCGCATCGCCTTCCCGCGACCGCGCGCCGAGGTGATCGAGCTTCTCGGCGAAGCCAATCAGGCGCTTCCGGTCCTGGTGCTGCCGGCCGGCCAGCTTTCAGCCCATGCAAGCGGCGAAGCCAATGGCCGCAAATTCGTCTCCGGCGCGGAACCGATCATCGATGCCTTGGTCGAGCGCGGGCTCATCCCTCCACCGCATCCGTGAGTTTCAACTGATGGGCCTTGGCATGACCGAACGTTTCAAAGCCGGAAGGTCCCGAGCAAGGTTTTTTCTCCTCGCGATCTAAATTAGGGATAATATCTATAAAGTTTATAGACTAAATAGATTAATCTCTGCGAGTGATGGCAGTCGGCCTTCCTGCGATCGCGATGCGGAGATCCCATGGCTTATGCGCTCGGCCTTCTCGACAAGAGTCCCCTTTCCAAAGGTGAAAGCGCGACCGATGCGCTCAAGCGCACCGTAGCGCTTGCGCAATTGGCCGAGAAGCTTGGCTATCGCCGGTTCTGGGTGGCCGAGCATCACAATGTCGCGGAGCTCGCGAGCTCCTCACCGGAGATACTGATCGCCCATCTGCTGACGCAGACCAGTCGCATCCGCATTGGGTCCGGCGGCGTCATGCTGCAGCACTACAGCCCCTACAAGGTGGCCGAGAATTTCAACCTGCTGGCCTCGCTGGCGCCCAATCGTGTTGACCTCGGTATCGGCAAGGCGCCAGGCGGCCTGCCGCTTTCGACGCGAGCCCTGCAAGGGGACCGCGATCCCGCCCGCAAGCCGGATTTCGGCCGGCAGGTCGCCGAGCTCGGCGCCTATCTCGATGGCGCCGGTCCGGTCGCCGGTCTGAGCGCGACGCCTCGTCCTTCGATCGCGCCGCAGCGCTTCCTGCTGGGCGCTAGCGTCGAGAGTGCACAGCTTGCCGCGGCGCATGGATGGGATTTCGTCTTCGCCCGTCACCTCAATGGCGACGACGCTCTTCTCGACGACACCGTTGCGGCCTATCGGGCCGCGACCGGGCGCGCGCCGATCATCGCGGTCTCGGTCATCACCTCCGACTACGGGGGCGAAGCCGAGGCCGAAGCCGCCAAGATCAAATTGTTCAAGGTCCACGTTCCAGGCGCGCAAAGCGTGACCGTCGGCAACGAGGACCAGGCGAAGGATTATGCGCGCCAGTTGGGAGCGAGCGAGTATCGCATCGAGCCCAAGCAGCCGAGCGTAATCGCCGGGACGCCAGACCAGGTGCGTTCCGAACTCGACCGTCTGCATGCGCGCTCGGGAGCGGTCGAGTTCATCGTCGAGCCAGCCGTCGGCGGGTCATGGCGACTTGCAACCGTGGAGGCGCTGGTGCGGCAACGGCCCGCCGCCGCCGCCTGAATGATCAGACCAAGGAGCTTGCCCATGATCAGCCAGCGAATTCCCTTCGGTATCATGCTGCAAGGCCCCGGCGGGCACATGAATGCCTGGAAGCATCCGAGCGTTCCCGCCGACGCAAGCATCAATTTCGACTATTACGTCGGTATCGCGCGTCAGGCTGAAGCGGCCGGCATAGCCTTCGCCTTCGTCGCCGACGGCCTCTACATCAACGAGCAGTCGATCCCGCATTTCCTCAACCGCTTCGAGCCGATCGTGCTTTTGTCGGCGCTGGCGGTGGCGACAAAGAGCATTGGTCTCGTCGGCACGCTGTCCACCTCCTACAGCGATCCGTTTACCGTCGCGCGGCAATTCGGATCGATCGACGCTGTCAGCGGCGGGCGCGCCGGCTGGAACGCGGTGACCTCGCCGCTCGAAGGCTCGGCGAAAAATTACGGCCGCGACAAGCATCCCGAGCACGCGCTGCGCTACGAGATCGCTGCCGAGCATATCGAGATCGTCAAGGGCCTGTGGGATTCCTGGGACGACGACGCTTTCGTGCGCGACCGGCAAGCCGGCCACTATGCCGACTTCTCCAGGATGCACCGGCTGAACTTCAAGGGTAGGTTCCACTCAGCCGAAGGGCCGCTCAATCTCGGCCGCTCGGCGCAGGGACAGCCTGTGCTGTTCCAGGCCGGGGGCTCGGATGACGGCATCTCGCTCGGTGGCCAGCATGCCGATGCCGTCTTTGCCAACGCTGCAGCCTTCGAGGAAAACCGCGACCTGTCGCGCCGGCTCAAGGAAAGCGCGGTGGCGCACGGACGCAGTGCGGACCATATCAAGATCTTCCCCGGCATCGCACCGATCGTCGGCTCGACGCAAGAGGAGGCCGAGCGCAAGTATCGCGAGATACGCGACCTCGTCAGCGTTCACGAGGCGCTGCTCTATCTCGGCCGTTTCTTTGATCATCACGATTTCACCGCCTATCCGGTCGACGATCCGTTCCCTGAGCTCGGCGACATCGGCAGGAACAATTTCCGCTCCACCACCGACCGCATCAAGCGTGTCGCCCGGGAGAAGAAGCTCACGCTGCGCGAGGTGGCACTGGATGCGGCGACGTCGCGCAGCGCCTTCATCGGCACGCCCAAGAAGATCGCCGACGAACTGATCCGCTGGGTGGATGGCGGAGCGGCGGACGGTTTCGTGCTGGGCTTCCAGGTCATCCCGGCCGGGCTCGACGATTTCGAGAAGCATGTCCTGCCCATTCTGGAAGAGCGCGGCCGCCACGTCCGCGACCAGATCGGCACGACGCTGCGCGACCATCTCGAATTGCCGTTCAAGGAAAGCCGTTACGCGCAGCACGCCGCTTCCACGACGACCACCGAGGAAGCAGCCTGATGACGGTCCGGCCTGCTCCGTCTTCGGCCGCGATCGCCGAGGCGATCCTGGAGAGCGCCGACGAGTTCGTCGCGCTGCGCCGCAAGCTGCACAGCGAGCCGGAGCTGGCCTACCAGGAGAAGAAGACCAGCGCACTGGTTGCCGAGCGCCTGCAATCCTGGGGCTATGAGGTCGCTGAGAATATCGGCGGCACCGGCGTGGTCGGCACGCTGCGCAACGGGCTCGGTGAAAAAAGCATCGGCATCCGCGCCGACATGGACGCCTTGCCGATCGTCGAGGCGACCGGCCTGCCCTACGCCAGCACCAGGCCGGGCGTCATGCATGCCTGCGGGCATGACGGGCATACCTCGATCCTGCTCGCCGCCGCCAGGCATCTCGCCGAGACGCGAGATTTCTCGGGAACGGTCCGGCTGATCTTCCAGCCCGCCGAGGAAGGCGGCGCCGGCGCCAAGGCGATGATCGCCGACGGGCTGTTCGAGCGCTTTCCCGTCGACGCGGTCTTCGGGCTGCACAATTGGCCGGGCGTGCCGGCCGGGCAGTTCGCTTTCCTCAGCGGTCCCGCCATGGCCTCGGTCGACCTTGCCATCATCAAGATCATCGGCAAGGGTGGCCATGGCGCGCGGCCGAGCCATGCCGTGGACCCGATCGTCGCCGCCGCCTCGCTTATCATGGCGCTGCAGACAATCGTCTCGCGCAATGTCGACCCGCTTGAAACGGCGGTCGTCACCGTCGGTACCATCCATGGCGGCATCGCCGCCAACGTCATCCCCGACAGCGTCGAGCTGAAAGTCACCATCCGGACGTTCACTGAGGCTGTCCGCGAACAAATCCGCGCGCGCATCATCGCGCTGGCCGAGACGCACGCGCAAAGCTATGGCGCAACTGCGGAGGTCGCCTATCCGCGCGGCTATCCGACACTGGTCAACCACCCCGAGGAGACCGAGTTCGCCCGCCAGGTGGCGCTCCGGCATTTCGGCACGGAACGGATCGAGACCAATTTCCCTGTGATCACCGCCAGCGAGGATTTCGCCTTCATGCTCGAGGCGCGACCGGGCAGCTACCTCTTCATCGGCAATGGCGACAGCGCCGACCTACACAGCCCCAACTACGACTTCAACGACGACATCTTGCCTGATGCCGCGCGCTACTGGGTGGCGCTGGTCCAGGACTATCTCGCCGCGAACGAGGCTCCGCGGACAAGTGAGCCGGCAACAGGGCCCACGCCATGACAGACAGTTTTCTCTACACCACGCCCCTCGATCCGCGCGCGGCGCCGCTCATCGAAGCGCTGACCTGGGAATACACGACCCGCTACGGCGACCACTTTGGCGAACCCGGCGAGGAGATGCGTCGCTACCCCGCCGAGCTGTTCGCGCCTCCCAATGGAAATTTCCTGCTGTTGCTGCGCGCCGGCGCGGCGATCGCCGGCGGCGCCTTCAAGCGCTATGACGAGCGCACCGCCGAGCTCAAGCGCGTCTGGACTCATATCGATCTGCGCCGCCAGGGATTGGCGCGCAAGGTGCTCGCCGAACTCGAATTGCAGGCGGCGCGCCAGGGCTACATCAGGCTCTACCTGACCACGGGCTTCCGCCAGCCGGAGGCCGCAGAACTTTATCTCAACAATGGCTACACCGCACTGTTCGACTCCAAAGTCGATCCGGAAATCCACGGCACGCTGCCTTTCGTGAAGGACATCAGCGCCCTGGCATTGGAATTCGGGCCGAACGCGTTTGACCGCAAGGCAAGCTGATCGAAGCGCGTCAGCCACAGCAGCTCGCCCACGAAGGCAGCTATATATAGACGATTTAACTCCGGAGCACCGTAAATATAAAAACAATTGTCACGCTATAGTCGCGATATCGGTTAATGTATAATAGGTTTACTTGTAAAATATACAGTATTCCGCGCATTATTCCATTGGAGCGACGGCGATCCATGACAGTGACGGCCGACATAGGCGAGGTAGCCTCCCCCAGAAATGTACCGTTCAGCCCCGACCGTCAGGGATACAGGGTGGTGCCGGCCAGGCATCCTTGGCGCGTGGTCGGCACTGTCGTCGCCGTCGTGCTGATCTTCTTCACGCTGCAGTCGATTCTGACCAACCCCAGATGGGGCTGGGATGTCTTTGCTCGCTTCTTCCTCTCCGAACCTGTGCTGGTCGGCCTTGCCCGCACGCTGCTTTTGACTGTGCTCGCCTCGGCACTCGGCTTTCTTCTGGGGACGCTGCTTGCTTTCGCGCGGGTTTCTCCGTCGCCGCTGCTGTCGGGCGTGTCCTGGGCCTATATCTGGCTGTTGCGCTCCATTCCGCTGATCGTGCTTCTGCTCGTCCTCAACAATCTCGGCTATCTCTATCCGACCATCGATGTCGGTGTGCCTTTCACCAGCCTGCTGTTCGCGCAATACAACACCGTCGAGATGTTCACCCCGTTCTGGGTGGCGGTGGTCGGGTTGAGCCTCAACCAGGCCGCCTTCTCGGCCGAGATCATCCGCGGCGGCATTCTTTCGGTCGACCAGGGCCAGCACGAAGCCGCTGCCGCGCTCGGCCTTTCGCGGCGCCGGCAGGCGCTGAGCATAGTCCTGCCGCAAGCCATGCGCGCCATCCTGCCCAGCGGCTTCAACGAGATGATCGGCTTGGCCAAGTCCACCTCGATGGTCTACGTGCTCGCTCTGCCCGAGCTCTTTTACACCGTCCAGGTCATCTACAAGCGCAATCTGGAAGTCATCCCGCTCTTGATGGTGGCGACCATATGGTACCTCATCATCATGAGCGTGCTGTCGATCGTCCAGCTCGGCATCGAACGACGGTTCGCACGCGGCGCCGTGCGCACGCCGTCCGGCCCTCTCCTGCCCAACGTCCTTGCCTTCCTATCCGGCCGTGGCGCGGCGCCGGCAGTGAAATCCCCTCCTCCGGCCCCTGCATCGACCACAGCGGTTCGCAAGCCACTGGTTACCGCGGGCGAAAAACTGGCGCGGCGCGGTGTCGGACGCATCGAAATCCGTGACGTCTCCAAGCGCTTCGGCGCGCTGACGGTTCTCGACGGTGTCGACCTCGATCTCGCGCCGGGATCGGTGACGGCGATCATCGGCCCGTCGGGTGCCGGCAAGTCGACGCTGCTGCGCACCATCAACCATCTCGAGCGGACCGATACCGGTTTCGTGACCATCGACGACGAGTTGGTCGGCTATCATCGCGACGGGCAGACGCTTTACGAGCTCAAGGAAGCTGCGATCCGCCGACGCCGCGCCGCGATCGGCATGGTGTTCCAGAACTTCAATCTCTTCCCGCATCTGACGGTGATCGAAAACATCATCGAGGCGCCCGTCTCGGTGCAGGGCGTTGCGCGCGCCGAGGCGGTAGAGCTGGCCAAGGATCTGTTGGCCCGCATTGGCCTGCCGGAGAAAGCCGATGCCTATCCGCGCCATCTGTCCGGAGGGCAACAGCAGCGTGTCGCCATCGCCAGGGCGCTGGCGCTGAAGCCGAAGGTGCTGCTCTTCGACGAGCCGACTTCGGCGCTCGATCCCGAGCTCGTCGGCGAGGTGCTTGATGTCATCAAGGAGCTGGCGACCTCCGGTACGACGATGGTGATCGTCACCCACGAGATCGGCTTCGCCCGTGAAGTCGCCGACACCATCGTGTTCATGGAAGGCGGGAAAATCCTCGAGGTCGGAACGCCGTCTCGGGTCTTCACCACCCCCACCCACCAACGCACGCGCGAATTCCTCGCCAAGGTTCTTTAGCTCGATCCGGCCGGCGGCTTGTGCAAACCGCCGGCTTTCCAGGCTCCCTGCCGGGAGCGTCAGCCCGCACGTCCATCATGCAAGGAGAGACCCATGCCATTGTACAGGAAGCCGCTATCCCTCGCCTTCGGCGCGGTCCTGTCGGCCATCGCCTTCACCTCCGTCGCCCCGGCGGCGGAATTCGACCTCAGCCCGGAGCAACCGGGCCGAATTCACACCGAAAAGAGCGACAAGGCGGCCGCAGCGATCTCGCCGACTTTCAAATTCGCCAAGGAAGGCTATCTGACCATCGCCACCAGCCCGTGGGATCCGCCAGTTGGCACCTATGCGACCGACGCCAAGACCGTCGTCGGCACCGACCCTGATATCACCGTGCTGATTGCCGAGACGCTGGGGCTCAAGCTCGACCTGGTTCCGGTCGCCTGGGCCGACTGGCCGCTCGGCCTCGCATCGGGAAAATATGATGCCGTCATCAGCAATGTGACGGTGACGGAGGAGCGCAAGGAGAAGTTCGACTTCTCGACCTACCGGCAGGACGTTCTCGGCTTCTACGTGAAGGCCGACAGCAAGATCAGCTCGATCAAAGAACCGAAGGACATCGCCGGCCTGAGGGTGATCACCGGCGCGGGCACCAACCAGGAGAAGGTTCTGCTGGAATGGGACCGCGAGAACGTCGCTGCCGGGTTGAAGCCGATCGAGGTCCAGTACTATGACGACTCCGCCGCCAGCCAGCTCGCCATCCAGTCGGGCCGCGCGGATGCCGAGTTCAATCCGAACGCCACGCTTGCCTACTCTGCCGCCGTGAACGGTAGGACCAAGCTGGTCGGCATCGTCAGCGGCGGCTGGCCGCTGACCGCCGAGATCGCGGTGGCGACGCGCAAGGGCAGCGGCCTGGCCGACGCCATCACGCTCGCCATCAACGAGCTGATCGCGTCCGGCAAATATGGCGAGGTGCTGAAGAAATGGAGTCTGACCGCCGAGGCCATCGACCAGTCGCACACCAACCCGCCGGGCCTGCCGAAGCCCAACAGCTAAGCTTCACCTTGAAGGCGGACGCGATCGGCGTCCGCCTCTTCAGTCATGCAGGCGTGCGAACGGCTCTCGGGCAAATCTGGCCGGGAGGCCGGCGGCGTGCCCGGACAACATCACGAAAAATTGGAAATCCAATGTTCTTGAGAACCAAAGCGATCCCTGCCGTCATCGGCATTTCGGCGTTTCTGGCGGCCTCCCTGGTGTCGCTTGCATCGGAGCCTTTTGACCTCAGCCCCGAACAGTCCGCTCGCCCTCGGACCGAGAAGGATCCCGCCCTCATCGCGTCGATCCCGCAGCGTTTCAAATTCGTCGAGGACGGCGTCTTCACGGTTGGCATCGCCCCTGGCGGAACGCCTCCGATTGCCACCTATGCGACCGACGCGGCAACCGTCGTCGGGGCCGATCCCGATATCGCCCAGCTGATTGCCGACAAGCTCGGCAGGAAGCTCAATCTCGTCGCGGTCGCCTGGGAGGACTGGCCGCTGGGGCTGGTGTCAGGGAAATACGACGCCGTCATCAGCAATGTCGGCGTCACTGAAGAGCGCAAGCTGAAGTACGATTTTTCGAGCTACCGGCAGGGCCTGCACGGCTTCTATGTGAGGAACGACAGCCCGATCACCTCGATCAAGGAGCCAAAGGATATTGCCGGACTGCGCGTCATCACCGATGCCGGTGCGATCCAGGAAAAGATCATCCTCGAGTGGAACAGGCGCAATGTCGAAGCCGGGCTGAAGCCTGTCGAGATCATTTATCTCGACGACACCGCCGCATCGAGCCTGGCAATCCGGTCCGGTCGCGCCGATACGATCTTCTCCATGAATTCGGTTCAGGCCTATCAGGCGGCACTTACCGGCGAAACCAGATCGGTCGGAACCGTCAACGCCGGCTGGCCGCTGACGACGGATGTCGGCGTCGTGACGAAGAAAGACAGCGGCATCGCCGACGCGGTCACCGCGGCGCTCAACGAAACCCTCAAGGAGGGTACCTATGCCAAGGCGCTCGCAAGATGGAGCCTTTCCGCCGAGCAGATCGCGCAATCACGGACCAATCCGCCTGGGCTAAAGAAGTACTAGGTGCGGCATGGAACGGCCAGCAACCGGGAGACAGCGGCCTTGACGACAATCTCGCACAGCATCCGCAAGCTCGCCTTCCTCACGCCCGGCAACTACCCCGACAGCGACCCGCATTCAGGGCTCGAGAAGACGCTGCAGCTGTTCGAGCTCGGCGAGCGGCTCGGCTATGACGGCGCCTGGGTGCGGCAGCGCCATCTCGAGCCGGGCATCTCCTCTGCCGCCGCGTTTCTGGCCGCCGCCACGCAGCGCACAAGCCGCATCGAACTCGGCACGGCGGTGATCCCGATCGGCTACGAGAGCCCCTACCGCCTGGCCGAAGATCTGTCGACCGTCGACGTGCTGTCACGGGGCCGGTTGAATGTCGGCTTGAGCGCCGGCTTCCCGCCGCATGCGGAAATCCTCGGCCCGCTTGTCTTCGACGGCGACTGGCGGAATTTCGATTTCTCCCATGAGCGCATCTTGCGCCTCGTCAACAATCTGCGCGGCGATCCGATCGGCGAGCCCGGCGCGATCATCGAATTTCCCGGAGGCCGCGTGCGTCCTCGCCTTCAGCCGCACGCGCCCGGTCTTCCGGACAGGATCTGGTACGGCGGTGGCTCGCTGAAATCCGTGGAGTGGACCGGTCGCAATGGCCTCAATCTTCTGCTCGGCAACGTCACCTCCGGCGAGGGCACGGACGACTTCTTCGAGGCACAACTGCACCAGCTGGAGACGTTCTTCGCCCAGCAGAGCGAGCGGCCAAGGCGCGCCGCGCTGGGCCGCGTGATCGTCCCCTTTGACAGCGCCGACGCACGGACACGAAAACGCTATGCCGACTATGCCGCCGGACGCCACGAACGCACCCTGAAGGCGCATGGCGAGAGGCGGACGCTGTTTGCCCAGGACGTCGTCGGCACGTCAGAACAGATACTGGAGCAACTGGCCAGCGACCCGGTCCTGGTCAAGGTGGACGAGTTGCGGCTCGAACTTCCCTATGAATTTGAGCAGCACGAATATGAGCAGATCATCACAGATTTCATCGAGACCATCGCGCCGGCACTCGGCTGGCGGCCGCGTCCCGGCCTCACCGCTTCGGCAGCGGAGTAGAAGCACTGTGATTGGGGCGGTCGAGCGACCACCCCAGATGTAGGTCCGGTGGAAGTCAGCCACTCGAAGAGAATGCCGGCGCGTTCCCGTGATCGTCCTCGTTCCTCAGATCAAGCCGTGATTCTGTGGCTTGGCCCCATTCATCGTAAAGTTGCCGATATCGAGATATTTGCAGCAGTTTGGATCGCCAAAGGGATCAGGCACCGCGCCACCGGCAGCTCGAAAGACACAAACAAGCTAGATTCGGTGCTCCATCGACACCGAGTTCCTGCCGCACGAAGGTGCATTTTTCAGCGCTGCCGGCGATGCCAACGGAAGCCCGCTGGGCATCCGCATGACCGAAAATCGTCGCGACCTGTCCGCGTCGCGCTATTGCCAAGAGTTTCCAATGCGTCAGGTGCCCCCAGCGGCAAATGCGAACGACCCTCGCTTGATGTTGGCAATTCCAACGACATGCCGGCCTGTGAAGCGCTGAAATGCCGGCTTGCGGACATACTATCCCCAGAACCGTATCGGTACCGTCTGCGTGTTCATCCGCGTCTCGCGCAAGCTGCGGCGGCGCTAGGCTGCGAAATCGAAGTGACCGACATCCGCCTTGTCTGTGGCGGCGGCAAGGGCTGATGGGCATGAGAGCTGTCGCCAAGTTGCCAATTGGAGATTTGGGACAATGAGAACGGCGAGCCCGTCATCCATCGCGGTCGGCTGCTCTCACTCGCCACGGCAAAGTCTGCAGCAAGGATCGCCGAAGTTCTAAATTTGGCAGCAGGAGCCGAGCTGAGCTTCGAAGCTGATCGCGTAGCCTCCCTTGGACTCGACGGCATCGCCGCCCCCCTCTTCGATAGCTGCGGAATACAGCGCTGTCTCGAACTCCCGGCAGGCAGGGCTGGTGAACTGAAACTCGGCAGGTTTCCCGTGCGGGCCTTCCACGCGGCAGAGTCACTGCCATTCTTCCGGCCAGTCTGGCAGATTCGCGAACCGCGATTTCGCACGAAGCCCTGCAAGGAGGCGCACGGACTGTCCCCGAGTTCACCGGGGGCAAGCAGAAGGCGGCTTCAATAGAACAGTCGTCCATCACTGGACACCGCAGCGAGGCCGGTCTTAGCGCCCCACCTGCGCACCGTCGACCTGTTCGAGGACAGCGCGGCGGCTCTATCGTCAACCAAGATGCCCCCCATATGTCGAGACTTTTAACCGAAGTTCACTATTCACCCGATAGAATAGGCGTGAGCAGCAGGTCGAACGTGCTAGCGGGGTATTCCATTGGGCATTCTGAGAAATATACGTGGGACGCGGATTCATATCCCCAGCCAAGGTCCGATGAGTTGGCAAGCATTCCTCGCAGAACCGGAGAGGCAATGGCGAACCGGCTACTCGGCAAAGACGCTTGCTCACTGTTGGGAAAGTGCTGATGGCTTGCCACACGAGGTCGCGCAGATGTTCGACGGCCCGGCCGAGTTACTACTGGCCTTGCCCGAGCACAGGGTGCGACTCGACGGTGGCAACCGTGACAGCCAGAACGACGTGTTTGCGCTAATCCGGTTCGGCGAACAGACCTGTGCTGCAACCATCGAAGGCAAGGTAAGCGAGCCATTCGGCCCGACCGTGGGCGAGTGGTATGCCGATCCGTCGCAGGGAAAGCGAGTGCGCATGCGCCACCTATGCAGCTTACTCGGTTTCGAGGAGGTCCCCCCATTTCAAATCCGTTATCAGCTGATGCACCGGACCGCTTCCGCGCTGATCGAGGCTCGGCGGTTCAAGACTGATGAAGGCGCCATGATTGTCCACTCGTTCTCACCAGCCCGAATGTGGTTTGAGGATTTCGCCACTTTCGCAAGCCTTTTCGGTGCCGAAGTTAAACCTGACCTGTCGAGCACGGTGATCCTAAAGTCAGGGCAGCGGCTCCGCTTGGGCTGGGCCACCGGCAATGAGGATTTTCTCAAATGCTAAGAGCTCCACTGGACGCCAATTTGACCAGCATGGGGACGACTTCACCAAAACGGTATACGACTAAGCAGATGGGCGACGCTTGTGAAATGATCGTTGCCGCGGAACTCACGCTTGCGGGTATCCCCGCCTTGAAAGTTCCCGACAACTGGCCCGGCTACGATGTGATCGCGCAACCTTTCGACCGGCCAGCGCAACGTGTTTCGGTGAAGTCGCGGACATTTAAGCGGGGTGCTGCCTATGTCGGCTACAACGACTATGACCAATTCGATTGGCTGGCGATTGTTCTGCTGCCATCCGAGGGGTTCAAAGCTCGCGCAATCTACCTCGTCCCACGGCCAGAAGCCGAGCGGTTGGCGCGACGTGACAAGGCAACCAGTAAGACCGCCGCGGAACGATACTTTCGTGTCGATCAAGTCCCTGAACTATTTGCAGAGTGGAATGCCAATTTCGAATTAGCGACGCCTGCCCGCAAAGGTTGCTCCTTAGAGACCGTTCCGAAGCCAGAGCCTTTCACGTTTTGACGGAAGCGTATCCGGCGTGTGCGAAGTAATTCTTGCATTCGCCGGGTTTGATGGTTGCCGATGTAGCGCAGGTCCTTCGCCAAGATCAAACACTGGAGGCGCCAGGCCCAAAAGCGCTCCGTCGAGGCCACTTGGCGGTGCCACATCGACATGCGAACGCAGTCGGCTTTTCAGGACACATAAGCTATCCGGCAGGCGATCAAGGCCGCCGGCGCCCCGGCGCCATGCCGATCTTCTCGAAACCGGATGGGCGCTCGCGAGGTTTTGCGGGATATATGGAGCACGAAATTTCGCGCGTTCTTTGGAATGTCATTCGTAGCGAAAGCCCTGAAATGAGCTCAAAAAGGTATAATCGTTAGGTTCCCGCATCCGCGCCGCGCGAGCTGATGGCGCCTTGCGGGATTGACGTCGACCTTCGAGCGGGATGTGTCCCGTTTCGCGGCGGCATCGCCTCCGCGGTCAATCCCATTATGCACTTCACCGTTGCATTGCAGGTCCCCGGCGCGATGAGGCCCCTGTATGCGCCGAATATCCGAACGCAATTCGCAGGCCATCAAGGAACTGTTGAGATATCGGAGGATAAATGGGGATGGGCGGCGGTCGAGTTTGGATGGACACTAAGGAATTCAGAGGCTTCGGAAAGCGTGCGGACAACGTCGGCATGGCGAGACAAACCAGGCCCATTGCCCCTCCACCTCCAAGTCAAACTTTAGCGGACTACGGCTTCTACGCGGCGCTTGGTCTGCTTGTCCTTGCCACCAGCGGGTTCGTTAGCGTTATGCTGAACCGTCCGCCCGTCGCCGCAGACAAGACGGCTGCCGCCAGTGCCGCCGTGGAACCGCCATATGACGGCGGTTTGATTACAGAACCGACTCGCGTCGATCGGGCGGGGGAGCCTGATGCGACGTACATGGTCCAGAAATTGGCCTATGAAGGTGCTGGCGTCGTCAACGTGATTAGCTCACGCAGTAGCGCCAACACAGGCATCTGGTTCACGCAGGCCAAGTACGACTGCAACAAAGGAACGCTCTTCAACCTTGCCGGTGGCGAGAGTCGGTCCGCTATGTCGGCCAAAAGCGCGGACTACAACTGGAGCTATCTGGTGGTCGGCTCCTCTGCAACGATGGTAGCGCGATTCGCTTGTTCCAAGGCTGGGTTGAAGCTTTATGTCGCGGGTTGAGCGATCGGTTGGCGAGGGGTCGCGGCTCGGACGCCGAGATCGTGGACGCGGTGAGACGCCGCCGACTTCCGTCATGTATGACGCGGACGACCGCCGTTCCTCGCCGCGCCATGGCTTTGCCGCGGCCGACGATAGACCATGCGACAGGCAATTCCGAAACGACGTGGGCTTCCTTCGTCACTATACGGGAACGCGGGGCGACTGCTTCAGCCATAGGCTTTTAGGTGTCATTTCCTCATAGCGGAGTCGACCCTCCCGACAAAAGCCTGACCTTTGCCAGTCTTCTACGGGCAAGCGTTCGCGCCAAAAATTCAAAGCCGCGTCCGTAACATTCAACAATGAAAGCCAGCGTCATCAGATCGAGCAGAAAGTCATCGATCGCATGTCTGAGCGCGTCTGACCTTTGTTCAAGCTGAAGCAGCAAGGCGCGCGCCTCTTCGATCGCGGCCCGGCAATCGTCTGCGTCAATCAGCAAATCAATCCTGTCAAAGATCTGCAAGCCCTCACCCCCAAGCCACACTCAGCGCATCGAACGCCGCCGGCGAGTAAGTTTCCGACGAAGGAACGTGGTCGCGTCTCCCGAAAAGGCATCGCTCAGCAAAGTGCCCGTTGATGAAGCATGCTGCGTCAAACGACAAGCGGGAATCCGGGGCTCGGAAGCACGTATGGGAGAGCCTCCGGTCCAGCATCGAAGGGATGAGAACGGTAGGCCGCACGCAGGTGCTGGGATTTTCTCGACGAAAACTAACGCGCCGGTTGTTTTCTGGCGTATGCGGCGACGGCGCAGAGGAAAGCCAAAGCGGCGGTGTCACACGCCGTTCGAGACGGACCTTTTGCGAACAGTACGGCGTCCGCAATCGGGATCGTCAGACCATGCTTTTTGGCAAAAGAGGTAAGCTCATACGGCTGATCCTCATCCTGATTGCGAATACCAAAATCGTAGTCCATCGATCATTTCCTCCCGTGTTCGCGAACCATCCCCTCTTTGAGCCCAAAACGATTAGCTGCCTACGCCAGGTTCTTGTAAAGAGCATCTTCTTCGAAAATGCCCATACCAAATAGGTCCATAGCTCGCATGGCCAGATGCTCCGCTTCAGCAGAGCCGGCACGGATTCCTCTTTCCTGACAGATCCGGTCATAGACTCGCTTCAGCAATGCGAGGTCATCAGGGTAGGCTATGCCGCTTACGGATTTTTCGGAATTGGTCATCGCTCCCTCCATATTTGAGCGCGGAAGCGCGATAATCACTCTCAGCCGACGATGCCGTTGGCTCCTTATCGCCGGTGCAAAAGTCGTACTCCGTTTTGCGCCAAAGGCATAGAAACAAATGGCAATCGCTCGAAGAATCATCGCGCAAAGAGGCACGGCTGCAAGCGGAGTTCGCGTGTCAATCGGCTCGGAATGGGGACCCTGGATCGGCGCGCAGGGCGCCCCTTCATTGATCTGGTGTGAGTGCTTGCCGGCGGAGCTGGTGAGGGTTGCGCGGCCGAGCGAGCGCGAGGCTTGGCGAAACCCTGGCTGCACTAAACCGCGCGGGCGGCGCGACTGTCTCGGTGGGATGGTGTACCGACGTCTCACATCATTGGTGGTTCGAGAACTGCGATTATCGATGGCGCACGGCCGACCGCCGCGGGTGATCGCAAGCACTCGCGTTTACCGGTCAACAGGAGGCTGTCGAAGGGCGCGTATCCAAGGTGAACATCTCTCAAAAGCGGGCTAAGATACGTTGCGGGACAGATGAGGAATTATGGGATGTCAGAAGAAAATTCCGACGCGCGAGGCCTTTTGATCGAGCTCACGGCGGACATTGTGTCTGCTTACGTCAGCAAGAATGCAGTGCCAGTTACGTCCCTCCCTGAGCTTATCGAGAGTGTGAATTTGTCGCTTGCGAAGATCGGCCATCCGGCGGAAGCCGAGAAGCCGGCTCAAGCTCCTGCGATCAATCCCAAGAGGTCGGTGTTCCCGGACTACATCATCTGCCTTGAGGACGGAAAGAAGTTCAAATCATTGAAGCGACATCTCGACATCCACCACGGTCTGTCGCCCGACGCGTACAGGGCCAAGTGGGGCCTGCCGCGGGATTATCCCATGGTTGCCCAGAATTATTCTGCTTCGCGATCGCAGCTTGCGAAATCAAGCGGGCTCGGACGCAAGGCAATTGCCAAGGCGTGAAGGCGTCCCAGCGTCTCAGCGCATGGTCGATAGGCTCGGCAACCGGAGAACTCGGGGATAATCTGGTCCGCTGGATCCGCTCCGTCCCCAATGCCTTTGCGATCGGCGGCTGCTGCTCGCGTGGGCATTCGTCGGCGGCAAGAGCTCGATGTCCCGCTCGAGGGAGCGTCGACGCGCAATAAATTCGCGATTGGCATGGTCTCTCAATTACCAGCCGCCACGATGCAGTCGAGATTACGTGCGATACGCCGCTGCCAATAACGGAAAGCAAAGGCTCGCAAAAAATGAGTAGGGTGGCTGGATCAAATGAAGATTTGGCTGCACCAACGACCTTTGCGCCACTCATGCAGCCGACCTTTCGTTCGATCTGGCTCGCCACGCAGGTCTCGAGCCTCGGTTGGTTGATGCAGACTGTTGCCATCAGCTGGCTGATGGCAACGATTTCGTCTTCCGATCTGATGGTTGCGCTGGTCCAGGCCTCGTCGAACCTGCCCGCTTTCATTTTGTCTGTGTTCGCCGGGGTTCTCGCTGATAATTTCAGCCGTCGCCGGGTCATGTTCGCCGGCCGATGCCTTATGGTGATAGCCTCTGCGATGCTGACCGCTGTTGTGGCGCTGGGCTTTGTCAGTCCGTGGATGATCCTCGGCTTCAGCTTTTTGATCGCATCTGGAGGCGCTCTCAACGATCCCGCCTGGCAGGCTTCGGTTGGCGATATCGTGGACCGACGCGATGTGCCCGCTGCCGTCACCCTGCTCTCCGTCGGCTTCAACACTGTCCGGACCGTCGGCCCGGCGCTCGGCGGCATCGTCGTTGCCTCCTTCGGGCTTCTCACGGCTTTCGCCGTAACCACCCTCACCTATCTGGTACCGCTGGGCACCATATGGCGCTGCAAGTGGAAGGTTCGCTCGTCGCCTCTTCCGCGCGAGTCGATGAGGACGGCGATCTATGACGGGCTGCGCTTCACGGCGATGTCTTCCGAAATCAAGGCGGCGATCGCCCGCGGAACCCTCTTTGGCCTGGCAAGCATCGCCATACTCGCGCTGCTGCCGCTGGTTGTCCGCGATCATTTGGGAGGGGGGCCGCTCGCCTATGGCACGCTCATGGCCGGCTTTGGAACTGGCGCCGTCTTCGCTGGCATCTCCAACAGCACATTCAGACGTAGCTTGTCTCAAGAACGACTGATGCGGCTTGCCTGCGTCGCGTGCGCGGCATGCTCCCTCTCCCTGGCACTGACCTCTTCGATTACGGTGGCGGCAATTGCGCTTGCCTTGGGCGGCGCGGGTTGGGTCACCGCCTGGTCCGGGGTTGGCATAAGCGTGCAGCTGGCGAGCCCGCGCTGGGTCGTGGGCCGCACCATCTCGATCTACTATGCTTTGATAGATGGCGGCATCGCGGCCGGCAGCTGGGTTTGGGGCACGGTGACGCAGAACCATTCCCTGACCTTGGCGCTGGAGGGCTCCGCTGGAGCGCTGCTGCTCGTCGCTGCAGCCGGCGTGCTGTTTCCTCTCCGAGAACGTCGAGAATCTGAGCCGGATCCTTTGGAGGAATTCAACGCCCCGGCAGTCGCTCTCAATTTGAAGCCAAGAAGCGGCCCGATCGCGGTCAAGGTCGAATATCTGATACCCGAGAGAAATCTCGAGGCCTTCCTCGACCTTATGCGCGAGCGCCGGCACGTCCACAGCCGCGTCGGGGCTCGGAACTGGACGCTTCAGCGCAACCTTCAGAAGCCTATGCAATGGACAGAAACGTTCCGCACGCCGACCTGGACGGACTACCTTCGCCTCAACCATCGTCTCACGGAAGTAGACAAGGAACTGGACGAGCGTGTCTTCCAGTTGCATGAGGGAGAGTGCCCTCCTCAAATGACGCTTTCGATTGAGCGGCCGACAAGCTCGGCCCGCAAACCCTACCAGTCAATCCTTCACCTTCCCCGCCATTGAAGCCTGGCCCTATGGAACAGCTGGGAGGATGATGCTGCCTTGCCGCGAGAAGGGCCATCATGTCCAAAGGCAGGGCGAAACCGACACGGAACAGCCATTGCTGGATCCGCAGGCGGGGTTTCGTCTAACGGTCGTCTGCCGACACCGATGCCGAAAGGGGCCCTGCCCAAGGGTCCGACGGATGGGAACGCCTCCGGAGGAAGGGGGTCCAGCGTCGGTGGGGCCACGGCGAAAGGGCGGCCATAGCCTCCCCGTCTATTTATGGTTTCGACGGTATTTCGCCGACGAAACGGACCTCGGGGGCTATCGCCCCGATCGGTCTGGACGGGCGGTAGTCCGGGTCGAAGTCGAGCAGCCTGCCCGCCCTGGATCGGTTGTAGATGAGCCCGGGGATTGATACCCAACCCATCAGCGGCACACTGCCGTCGCCGGGGAAGAAAGCACCGAAGGCGAGCATGTCATTGTGTGGCGATCTTTCGGAGAGCAGCCACTCCGATCCCGTGTCCAGCGAAATAATTCGAACGACGGGGAAATGATCGAGAGAGCGTCCGCGCTCTGCTGAGGCTCGGCCGTTTTCGAGCAATTTTTCCATTTGTGCGATCGGGATCATTTTGCCTGTCCAGAGAACCAGTCGTTCAGCGTGCTTTCCATCAAGAGGCATGCTGCAAGGTGAGCGGCCATGTAATCCACCCCTTCGCGGCGTGTCGAAGCGGGATTTCGCGCCGGCCCATGCTCGTCTGACGGACCGCCTCTTTCCGAAAAGCCCGCCAGCGTCTTGAAGTGAAGGGGCCGATGCCGTTGAGTGCCTGCAGGCTCTCCGCAAGGACAGTGCCGCAGATGTGCATCAGGGTCGGACATAGCCAGAGGGCGAAATAGACCAGTCCTCGAGATCTGCGCGGGAGACATAAAGCGGATTGGTCTCGATCGCCGGGCCGATGTCATGAGCAGTGCGCAATACTTGATCGTTCGGGATTCATGTAAGTGTACACGAGTTCCAGATTGACGGAATATCCCATTTTTATTAGTGGCTGCTAATATTGTATCGTGAGCTCCATAGCCATCCTCACGTTTACCCCTTCCTCCAGTCGCCCTATGCTATCATTTCTGATTGCGCCGAGGTTATGGCAATCCAGATTTGCTAAGTCAAGGTTGTTTCGAACAGGATAATATGAGATTTGTGTGCCGCCTAAACTGTAGTCGCGGCACTACTTTTATCGTTAAAAGCAGTGGAAAACGAGAGCAGTATTATAATTGCGTTTCATAGGCGAATTACTTATTTCTTCGATTCCGTGACGGGCGGCAAAAAGGGGTTATTGGCGATGGTTCAATCGATTGAGACAACATTCGATATCCCGGGGCTTCTCCGCGACTTTTTAGAATAAGAAGAAACTAAATCAAATACTTACCTGACGCTAGTTTTCGGAACGCTTTGCCATAGATATCTAACGCAGACGCAGGAGGGCGACGATGGCTATTCGAGAGCGGTGATGTCGGTGCCGTTGAACTCGATCTTGCCCCCGCACGGTGGCCCGCAATCCATTCGATGCCAGTTCGAGCAGTTCGCCAATGTTGACAATAAGCGTTCCGGGGAGCGGGGCCACTCGACCCAGCTTCCGTCATACTTGACCTGCAACCCCTTTTTTTGTCGTCCTGCAGCACTAGGGTCAGGAAGACGATGGCGGCTGTCGAGACCGCCTCGACACTTGCACATTTCACTGTATATTTGCTCACCAAGTCCTCGCATACCAGCCCCCATTATAAGAAAATTGCAACTGTAATACTAAGAGCATGGCTTGGAATTCAGCATGTTGAGCCACCTGTTTTGGGGGATGTATTGGCCTCATATTGTCGCAATCCTGTCATGTTTTGATAGGGAGCGAAAAATTTATTGACAAGGGCTCTAGCGATGGTTCAGAGCATGTCCCAGTTAGCATTGGGGAGCTACGGAATGCAGCGAGGTAAGGACCTCTTCTCGGGAGGCTAACGTTAGCGCCTGTCAACTCAAGCGAAACCTCACCCGCCTGATGAGATAACCGCACCGGAGAATGTTTCCGTACGTCCTCCGATGAGCGACGGGTGCGTTTAATCCGTGTTTGTGCGAATGGTTCATGACGTTGACATGGAAGAATGGATACGAATGGATCAATGTTGCTTAAAATTGTAATTCGGCCTTTCGCATGATCGCCCGGCGGACTCTTATTTTTGGACTTTTCTTTGCGACCGGGGGCTGCGCTTCTCTCCCAGCGTCCGGACCAAATGCGTCGACAATAGACCCGAAGGGACGCCGCGCAAACCAAGGCTATCAAGTTGTCGACCTTGACGCTGACGTGGCTTCGATCCTTGAGCGCCTATCGGGTTCCTCCTTGGCAGACGGGTTTGGCAGCCATCCAGGGGCTCCTTCGCAACAACTCGGGATCGGCGACACCCTCTCCGTCACTGTATTCGAGGCAGGCCCAGGTGGCTTGTTCACCGCGCAGACCGACGGACCCTTCGCTACGGGTGGGCACCAGACGGTGATCCCTAACCAGACCATTGACCGAGACGGATTGATAACCATTCCTTATGCTGGAACAGTACGAGCTGCCGGTCGTACGCCGAAGGCGGTTGCCGCCGACATCCAGAAAAAGCTTGGTCCTCGCGCGCTTGAACCGCAAGTTATGGTTTCCGTAGCCAACAATGCAACGGCCACAGCGTCGGTGCTCGGTGAAGTTACGAGTGGAGGCAAGGTCAATCTTGGTATCCGCGGCGAACGAATTCTCGATGTTATCGCTGCGGCAGGCGGGATTAAGGCTCCGGAGCAAGAAGTAATTGTCCGTCTGATGCGTGGCCAGCGCACGGCCTCAGTCGCACTCCACACGATAATTTCGCGACCTAGCGAGAATATCTATGTGCAACCCCAAGACACTATTCTTGTGATCCGGCAACGCGTCACTTTCACGGCGTTAGGCGCTGTAGTCCGCCAAGGCACGCTGCCGATTCCGTCAAATGATTTCACTTTGTCGGAAGCCTTGGGAACTGCAGGGGGGCTAAACGACAGTCGCGCAGACCAGTCGGGCGTCTTTCTTTTTCGCTTCGAACGCCCCGAACTCGTTCGGGCGCTCGGCAATCGCATCGATCCCTCCGTGATCGGTTGGGATATCATGGGCAAAGCGCGAGGAAACGCGGAGTCGCAGGATTATGTTTTCCCATTAGTCTACCGCATTCGCTTGTCGGATCCCGCCTCGCTATTGGTCATGAGCCGAGTACGCATTCTGGATCGAGATATCCTGTACGTAGCCAACGCTCCTTCAGTCGAGATCGACAAGTTCCTCGGCCTTGTCAGCCAAACTTACGGCATCATTCGGGGGCCGATTTCGATCGCTCAGATCGCCGGCTGATATACATTGACGAATACAGCAAACAGCCATAGATCTCCCCGCCGGCCATCGCTGCCCTGGCGGAGTGGCGCGAACATTCTTGCGGGCTCCAGAGCGCTGTCGCGCGACACGCAAATAAGCTTACTGCTAGACGCCCGCCTCATCCGGAGGGCCGGTGACGCCCGAGGGATTGAAGGTGGCTGTGGCTGGGGTCGAAATCCGCGCAATGAGTCGATAAGCACCCTTTGTGCGATGCGCGGACTTCCCTTCTTATTCCTCGAGGATCCCTATTTTCGCTCTTGGGGGCTTTCGAAACAGTCCTACGCGACGCCTTCGGTGGGCGTTATGATCGATGCTAATCAACCAGCTTATGACTGTAGCGGAGCAGGGTCTGCCGCCGAACGGTTGATGGTCGCACGCATTGCCGACCAAGGAGACCTGCCGAAAACGGATTTGCGGGAATTAATAATAGGGGCACGGCTAAGCAAGTATAATCTTCCCTCCAACTACCTTCGACCGATCCGCCAGCAAGGCCGGATTAAGCTAGGGATCATTGACCAAGTTAAGCATGACCGTTCTCTCTTGCACGGCGGCGGCAGTGATAGTGCTGTGATAGCCATGGCCAAGCACGCGATTGACCGGTCGCTCAGCGAGGGTGCCGAGCTCGTACTCAGAACCCACCCAGACGTTGCCGCTGGAAGGGGCCATTCAGCGCTCGCCTCCATCTTGCCGCGTATGTGCGCGGCATACGGAATACATATCACAACGTCAGATTGCTCCTCCGCGCCCATCTTCTTCGACGAGATTGATGAGGTTTTTACGCTCACCAGCAGTGCGGGCTTCGAGGCCCTGGTAAGGGGCATTCCCGTCACATGCTTCGGTGCGCCATTCTATGCAGGTTTCGGCCTAACAACCGATCTCGCAGGTTCCGCGGACGCTATCGTGGCTCTGGGGCGACGGGCTTGCCATCCGCCGCAATCCAAGGATGAAATCTTAAGACGGACGGACATAATCGTCTCCGTTGTGCTCGAGGAAATGACCTTGTGGTGGGACCCAGTGAAGCGCGAGCGCTGCGATGCGCTACAAGGCCTGCATCGACTTGCCTCGTGGGCTGCGGCAGAACGTTTCGACGACAAGCCCATTACCATCTACGGAACGGGCAGATGGAAACGGGCAGCCGTCCGAGCGATGGCAGCCCATCCTGGGGCTTCTGTGTCGTTCTCTATGCGACTTCGCCCTCGGGCACTCAATAGCTGCCGGAATAACCTGATCTGGGGTGCCTTCGGAAAGGACTTAGGTGGCGAGCAAGGTTACATAAGCGTCGAAGACGGCTTCATTCGGTCGGTGGGTCTTGGAGCCGCCCTTGTGAGTCCCGCATCGCTCGTCTTTGATCCCATCGGGCTTTACTATGACGCATCGCGGCCCAGCCGCATCGAGACCATCATAGAATCAGGCGATGGACTGACGGACCCACTCGTGGACCGCGCTGCAAAGCTCCGAGCGCGCATAGTGGGGTCAGCAATCGAGAAATACAATGTCGACGATGGCACCCGACCCGTGCTGAACGAGTGTGTGCATCTTGTCATTGGTCAAGTCGTCGATGACCAATCTGTGTTGATGGGCGGTGCGCTCGCGCGACCCGGCGATCAGCTTGTGAAATTGGTCCGAACTTTTTATCCAAGAGCTAAGATCGCATACCGCGCCCACCCTGACGTCGCGGCGGGGCTAAGGAACGGCGATCGTACGAGCTTACATGCCGATATTCAATCCGCGGGCGGTTCGCTCTCTAGTTGGCTGACAACGACCCAACGGATACATGTAGCGACTTCGCTCGCTGGGTTTGAAGCCTTGATGCGTGAGGTGCCAGTTTCGACCTATGGAATGCCCTTCTATGCTGGTTGGGGCCTGACTCAAGATTGCCTTTCCTGTCCGAGAAGAACGCGGCGCCCGACGCTTGACGAAATGGTGGCAGCAGCGCTGATCCTGTATCCTCGCTACCTTAGTATTAAAAGCGGGCTGCGTTGCGAGGTCGAAGACGTCCTAGATGAGATCGAAGCGATCCGTGCGGGTGTGCTAGCACCGCCACGACTTAACCAGCTTACAGCTCCATTACTGAAGATCATGGCCGGGCTTGCCAAACGATCCGGTCTTCGCTTTTGAAAGTATTCAAGCGATATTGTTGAGGTCGAAGCTAACTTAAGTATCTAATATGCGGATTCTATTTTATATCGTCGGCGAATCTTTTCGCTGGTTTTCCATGGGGAATTGGGGGCTGTCTGCATGTGCGGTATCGTTGGAATCGTCGGCCACTCGCAGGTTGCACCGCTCATCGTCGACGCGCTGAAGCGGCTCGAATATCGCGGCTATGACTCGGCCGGTGTCGCCACCATCGAGCATGGTCAGCTTGCCCGCCGCCGTGCCGAAGGCAAGCTGATCAACCTCGAGCGCCGGCTCAAGGACGATCCGCTCGACGGCACGATCGGCATCGGCCACACGCGCTGGGCAACGCATGGCGTGCCCAACGAGACCAATGCCCATCCGCATTTTTCCGACGGCGTCGCCATCGTCCACAACGGCATCATCGAGAACTTTGCTGAATTGCGCGACGAACTGAAGCGTGATGGCTACGAATTTTCTTCGCAGACCGATACCGAGGTCGTCGCCCATTTGGTGGCGCGCGAACTGGCCAAGGGGCTGAAGCCGGTCGAGGCCGCGCATCAGGCGCTGAAGCGGCTGCAAGGCGCCTTTGCGCTGGCGATTATGTTCAAGGGCGACGAGGATCTCATCGTCGGCGCCCGCAATGGCCCGCCTCTGGCCGTCGGCCACGGCGATGGCGAGATGTTTTTGGGTTCCGACGCCATTGCGCTGGCGCCATTCACCAATTCGATCACCTATCTGGAAGACGGCGACTGGGCGGTGGTGCGCCGTGGCGGCGTCGCCATCTTCGACATAGACGGCAGACAAGTCGAGCGCAAGCGGCAGCAGTCGCTGTCGACCAGCTTCATGGTCGACAAGGGCAACCGGCGCCATTTCATGGAGAAGGAAATCCATGAACAGCCCGAGGTGATCTCGCACACGCTGGCGAATTATATCGACTTCGTCGGTGGCGTGTCCAAGCCGCTCGACCTGCCGTTTGATTTCGCCAAGATCGACCGGCTGGCGATTTCGGCCTGCGGCACCGCATATCTCGCCGGCCTGATCGGCAAATACTGGTTCGAGCGCTACGCCCGGCTGCCGGTCGACATCGATGTCGCCTCGGAGTTCCGCTACCGCGAAATGCCGCTGTCTGCGAACGATGCCGCCTTCTTCATCTCCCAATCGGGCGAGACCGCTGACACGCTGGCCTCACTGCGCTACTGCCGCAAGGCCGGGATGAAGATCGGCGCGGTCGTCAATGTCCGCGAATCGACCATGGCGCGCGAATCCGACGTGGTGCTGCCGACGCTCGCCGGCCCGGAGATCGGCGTTGCCTCGACCAAGGCCTTCACATGCCAGCTTTCGGTGCTGGCATCGCTTGCCGTGCGCGCCGGCGTGGCGCGCGGCACGATTTCACGCGAGCAGGAAAAGACATTTGTGCGCGAGCTGTCGGAAGCGCCGCGCTATGCCAACCAGGTGCTGAAGCTCGACCATCAGATCGAAAAGATCGCGCGCGACCTCGCCCATTACAAGAACGTGCTTTATCTCGGCCGCGACACCAATTTCCCTCTGGCCATGGAGGGGGCGCTCAAACTCAAGGAAATCTCCTATATCCACGCCGAGGGCTATGCCGCGGGCGAGCTGAAGCATGGGCCGATCGCCCTGATCGACGAGAACATGCCTGTCATCGTCATCGCGCCGCATGATCGCATCTTCGAAAAGACCGTGTCGAACATGCAGGAAGTGGCGGCGCGCGGCGGCAAGATCATCCTGATCACCGACAGCAAGGGTGCGGCACTTACGAGCGTCAAGACGATGGAGACGATCGTACTGCCGGACGTGCCGGAAATCATCTCGCCGATCATCTATGCGCTACCGATCCAGATGCTCGCCTATTTCACTGCCGACTTCATGGGCACCGATGTCGACCAGCCGCGCAATCTGGCGAAATCGGTGACGGTGGAATAGCTGCGGCAACACGCCGTCTTTAAAAACTTCGCAGTTCCAAACCGGGCTGCGGTTCACTAATGTTGCGCTGCAACCCGCGTCTCCAGTGGGGCTAGCGGATCGCCTGGGGCTAGCGGATCGCCAAAGGTCGGAAAGGTGTGGCGGCGCAACAAAGGCGCTGTTCTGCCGTTCCAGCAACCATGGGCAAGCGCTATACCAATTCGACCGCAGGTTATCCGCCTCGCTGGCCAGTCCGATGTGGTCGGGGTGAACCATGCTGGAGGCCGTTAAAGCGTTCCATGCGGCCGAAGACCACGCCATGCTCGCCCTGGGCATCGCCTTTTCAAGGTAAGAGGCACGGGCATGGGGCAGGGCGTGGGAGAAAGTCAGCGCGCGATCTCTTGGCGGATCCATATCGAACAAACCAACGGCCAACTTCTGCGCTGACGAGTCGTGATTTTGTGGGGCCAAGACCGCGTAGTAAGCCTGCCCTTTCGCATTCTGGCACATGCCGTCGCATACCCAAGCTTGCCGCGATCCGTATCCTTTGCGAACTGAACAGATCGGGGCAAGCGCATGCTCCGCCCGACACACCTAGATAGACGTCATGTTCCGAGGGCCTGAGATCGGTGGCCCGCCATTACGGGCGATTAAGAACGAGGGAAGCTCGGATAGGCCGAGCCGATCCTCACGCACGGAGGACGACCCATCGGAGAGTATAACGAAGCATTTGTCGCGTTTGATGTAGCCAAGAAGAAGCATGCGGTGGCGATCGCCGAGGGCGGCCGCACGGGTGAAGTCGGGCGAGATGGCCGCCTTCCTGTGGGTCATTGGAGTCTCCGATCCAGCCCGCTGTACAGGGCCTGGGGGTGGTGCCACGGTGGGGAAACTCCCGTCGCTAGTTATGTCGCTGAGCCCAATCCGCCCGACGCCCGCCCTCTAGACCCGAGGAAAGCCCCGAGCCGAAGACACGGAAGGCGGTATCCAACCCGCGGATGAGAGTCTGATGAACCGTCGTCTCTGAGCTCCACCCCCGGCCCCTGTGCAGTTCCAGCCAATCTGACTGCTTTGCACACTCGCGCCAAGCAGTTGTTCCCTCTCGCCTTCAGCCTTGACAGGGAACATTAAGACCGTTCAAGAAAGAATGGCGCAAGTTCGTGACGGAGCGGATAGCAAGATCAATCGCCGCCTCTACGGAAAGTCTACCCTGGCCCATCTTCGTAACAAGTTGCGCGCTCGGGCGATGTCCCGGTCACGCGGTCATCAGCATGCCGTCGCTTCGATAGCTACCTGTTGCCAGAAACGTCCGCCGCTGCGATCGCGTCTTGCCGGCGACCGCCGATGAGTGGCTCGATCGATCAGGATAATCGGACCCCACTGAAACCGATTACGGCATTTTGTCGCATGACCATCTCCTCATTTCTCCCGATCCAGACGAATCCGGCTGCTTTCCGGCCTCCATTCAGAAGACCACTGGGAGCCCTTTTTCACGGGCAATTTCATGATTGAAACATGAGGTTACTGTTGCTGTTTGGTCGGCAGGGTGCTCGGCAAGGGCGTGCGGGGGCATTTGCCGTCTCCAGGACTCTTGAGCTGACGCGATGCGAACCAGGTTCTCTTTTCAACATGGTTTCCAGCGCGGGGACCAACATCGAAACACTTATCCCAGTGCAGCAATGTCACAGGATTATCGAGCAAGGCCTTCTTGCGGCGGAGAACAAACTGCGCCTCGACCATAACGAAACCCGTCCTTGGCAAGGGGGCAGCGTCTGCATCCCATTTGACCCTTCCGAGAATGGCCTATTGGCGCGACGGCCCGGGGGCAGCCGCAGCCTCGGCGCGCGTCCAACCGGTCCTGCGATGCTCGTCCCGGAGCAGGCCTTCAGGGAATAGTCCGGCCGAAATCGCCACGTGTTCCTGAGGGCAAGCCCCTGATCCGGGACTTCACCTCGTAGTGACGAGGCTCATATCTCCAATGTCATTTCAATCGATTCAATCATCGCCAATAACCCCCTTTAGTCTTCCGTGGAGGAATGGGAAAAATGGCAAGAAATCATGAAACGCAACTGTAATACTGCTTCCACTCTCAGTTGTTTTTCCTGCCGATAAAAGTAAGATCGCGCAGACAATTAGACGGCATACAAATTGCACATTCTATTATTCATGACAAGCTTGACTCAGCAAATATGAATTGCCATAAGGCCGGCGCAATCGCAAATACAAACAAGCGTCTGAAGATAAGCCTGAGGATGGATTTAGAGACAACGCTGTAATATTAGATATGCGTAATAAGCTCTGAATCATAATGAAAATCGGACGGCATGTATTCTTACGTGATCCCGAAGCAATGAAGTATTGTCTGTGATTAACCTTAACCCGCATGGGAGCTGGTCGATTGACCAGCAAATGTTATGGGGGAGCTTATGCTTGGTGTTGTACGGGCTGATCAGAAGGCTTCGAGCGTAACTGCGTTTTTCGCCGAGACGACTTTCGAGAACATGTTCGTCGTCGACGAAGAGCAATGTCTGCAGGCCGAAATCCACCATCATGAGTGGCGCCGTCTGCTCGCGCTAGGCATTGACGACCAAACCTGCATCGAGCTTTTGCTATCTTCTTATGACGAGATAGAGCGCAAGTGCCGAACGCCTGCGCGCGTGGCTCTTAAAAGCCGCTTCCCACACATTGAGGCGAAATATGACGAGCCTGGGCATCGTATTGTACACACAGAGATTCGCATGCCGAGCCCCACGAGGCTCGACGCGCACGGACTAATAATGGCAGGCGGCTTCGGACGCAGGCTCGGCGATTTGACAAAGACCACACCTAAGCCAATGCTGGATGTTGGCGGCAAGCCCATCGCCGAGCATTTGCTCGACAATTTGGTAGACAATGGCATCAGCGATATTTTCGTGTCACTCTTCTTCGAAGGGGATGTGGTAACGAACCATTTTGGCGATGGATCTTCGTTCGGTGCTCGCGTTCGCTATCTCAAGGAAACCACGCCATTTGGTACGGCGGGCTGCCTTTCGCTGCTACCTCGCGAGATCAAACACCCCCTCCTCGTTGTCAACGGCGATGTCATAACCACTGCGCAGTTCGGCCGCCTTGTCGAGTTCCACAACGCGGCAGGTTATGACATCACCGTTAGCGTCCGTCCCTTTCCTATCCAGATGCAATTTGGCGTCATCGATCAGGTCGACGGGCTTATCTCCCGCATTCGCGAGAAGCCAAAAATCATCCACCAGATCAACGTCGCGATCTATGTCTTGTCACCGTCGGTCCTGGAGCACGTCCCAGCGGGTAAAGTCGATATGCCGTCTCTGATCGAAACTCTAATTCCACTCGGGTTTCGAGTCGGCGCGTTTCCGTTGATCGAGGACTGGATTGACGTCGGAACGCTGCCAGATCTCGAGCGCGCTCGAATTAAAGTCGAGGCCGGCCACCACCGTCACGAGCTATCCATTGAGAGCGCCAAGGTCATGGTACTCAAGGAGACTAAGGCTGCTGTACTATGCGGATAGACGACATTTTAACAATTTCAGGCAAAAGAGTTCTGGTGACTGGCGCGGACGGATTCATCGGTTCGCATCTCACCGAGGAGCTTGTTCGCCAAGGCGCAAATGTCCGGGCCCTCACAATCTACAATTCACTTGGTACGAAAGGATGGCTCGACCATGCTGCTCGTGACATCCGCGAGGCGATTGATTACCGTCCGGGCGACATCCGCGACCCATTCTTTGTGAACACGATCACGAAGGACATCGACGTGGTCTTCCACCTCGCCGCGTTGATCGCTATACCCTATTCATATGTAGCTCCACAGGCCTACTTGGAGACTAATGTTGGTGGGACCGCCAACGTTGTTGAAGCGGCGCGGTCTAATTCTGTCGAACGTTGTATAGTCACATCGACTAGTGAGGTTTACGGCACCGCACGTGCCGTTCCGATAACGGAGGACCATCCGCTGCAGGCGCAAAGTCCGTATTCAGCCTCTAAAATTGGGGCAGATATGATAGCGCTATCCTACCACAAGAGCTTCGACACTCCAGTTTCGGTGGTTCGCCCGTTTAACACATACGGCCCTAGACAATCGGCTCGAGCCGTCTTGCCGACGATTATCACGCAAATTGCTGCTGGGATCACATCGATCAAGCTCGGGGATACGCGGCCGACGCGGGACTTCAATTATGTAAAGGATACAGTTTCTGGCTTCATAGCACTCGCCAAATCGGCGAAATCGATTGGGCATGTGACCAATCTCGCATCAAATTATGAGATCTCGGTCGGTGAAGCGGTGAAACTGATCGCCCACAAGATGGGTGTAGAGATTACGATCGAGATTGACGCGGCCCGCCTGCGTCCAGAAGCAAGCGAGGTCGAGCGCCTCTGGGGCGACAATGGTCTTGCGCTTACCAGGGCAGGTTGGAGGCCGATCTACGGTGGTCTTGACGGCTTTGAGCGCGGTTTGGAAGAAACGATCGCCTGGTTCCGCGATCCCGCTAATCTCGCTCTTTACAACCCTGGCCGCTACGAAGTCTAACGATGCAAACCGTCTCCACTATCCCGCTCGCCGTACCTAATATTGGTCCCGAGGACATCGCATCTGTCCATACCGCAATGACCGATGGTTGGGTGTCTTCCGTTGGCCCCGATGTTCCTGCATTCGAGCAAGCTGTTGCCGCTGCTAGCGGCACCTCCTCTGCCGTAGCGGTTGCCTCTGGGACTGCCGCTCTCATGATCGCGTTGAGGGCCTTAGGGATCGGCCGCGGCGATCTGGTGCTATGTCCGACATACACTTTCGTTGCTACCGCCAACGCGATCCACTCAGCGGGGGCTGACCCGATCTTCGTGGACATCGACCTGGCAACTTGGGCAATTGACATTAATCACGCGGAACAGATGGTCAGCCGACTGGTTGCGGTTGGCCTGCCCAAACCGAGGGCAATCATAGTTGTGTACCCAATGGGAAACCCGATCGACATGACCGATGTCAAGGTGTTCGCTGAACGCCATGGGATCCGGATTGTTGCCGATGCGGCCGCGGCAATCGGTTCGACCTTTGATGGGCGCCCAGTCGGAGGGCTCGCCGACGCAACGACGTTTTCCTTTAATGGCAACAAGACCATGACCACGGGCGGCGGCGGGGCCATCGTGGGTGACGACGGTTTCATCGCAGCAGCAAGAAGCTTGGCGTCGACTGGGCGGTTGGGAGTCAATTATGATCATGATAGGCCCGCTTTCAACGAGCGGATGACCAATATCGAAGCGGCTCTCGGGCGTTCGCAGATCGCACGCCTAGATAGTTTCATCGCAGCCAAGGCGAGAATACGGGCGCGGCACGATCTTTTTGCGCACAAGCACGATCTGGACGTATTTCCACGACACCGCTTGGCGGAGCGCGGCGATTGGTTTTCCGGTGTAGTCTTACGGCCTGAAACAGATATTCGCGATGTCGTTTCCGTGCTCAACTCCCGTGGTATTGGCGTTCGACTCTTTTGGAAACCGATGCACCTCCAAGAGGCCTATGCTCCGCTTCTCAGCTCGTTGAAGCAGGCAGGTCTCTCCACCGATGATCTTTACCCCGTGGCGGACGCCCTATGGCGAAGGGTTCTACCTCTCCCGTGTTCGACCAATATAACCGATCGACAGATCGATGAAGTGCATGCCGTTTTGGCCTACGCTCTAGCCAAAACCGAAGGTGCCAATGATATTCTGTTGACGCGACTGGCGGCAATCGCTTGACCGGACGCATCGGCATCATACTTGCGCGGGCCGGCTCTGTCCGTCTTCCAGGCAAGAATACTCGCGAGTTCGCGGGCAAACCAATGATAACTTGGACCTACGAACGCGCGCTCGCTCTAATCAACCTGGGCCATCTCGATCATGTCGTGGTCTCAACCGATGATCCCGAAGTCATCTACCTCGCGCCCGAAGGTATTGAGGCGATCGAGCGCCCTATGCACCTGGCCACGTCATCCGCCACATCGTTCGATGCCGCGGTTCATGCACTTTTGAATGCCGAAATGCGGTTTGGACGAATGGACATTGTCAGTCTTCTACAACCCACTTCGCCGCTTGCATCCGTTGCATCAGTCGCGAGTGTGATCAGATCGGTGTCTTGTGGCTTTGCCGGCTCCGCCATTACAGCTTGCGCCATTGGTGAACGTGACCCTTCAACTGGATGGACGCCCACACTGAAATCAAACGGCATGCGGCGTATCACCGAGATCGCGACAGGCCTAACCATCCCGACCAAAAATCCTGAAGGTCAATTCAATATCGTGAGTATGAAGAGGGCTGACGATTTCGATAATCCGACGCATGTGATCACAGGAGCGGCTTACTCGGTGGAACGGAATGCCTTCGTCGAACGCGGGGCTTTTATACTGTCCCGTTGCGCCGGCACACTTGTCCCCGCATCTGAGGCTATTGACATTGACACGATAGAGGATTGGGACGCAGCTGAGAAAATTGCCTTAGCCGGGGCGATCGATAACGTGGCTCCAACTGAATGAAAGATGCAGAGCCAAAACAGAGGGATGCCCTGGTATCGGAGGTCCTGACGAAGGTCACGACGTCCATGCGCAAGGGCGACCTCGGAATGGCTGCCAGGTTGCTAGGCTCCCTGGATCGAGACCGTGTGCCGACGGCAACTGAAGTTACTCTGGTTAGCCGATTGTCGCGAATGATCGCCGCGGCCCTTCGTGGGCCGCTAGACGAACAGCGTCTCGTCGAACTCATTGCGATTGCCATCCAATTGTCGCCAACCAACGAAGTGGCAGTCGACCTCTCAAGGGCGCTTGCTCAAGGATTGCGCACGCAGGTTGCGTCAACCATCGCTCAGGGGGAGTCTATCCCTAGCACATTCGACCTTCTCGTAACGACGTTACCGCTCCTCTCAAGCAAAAGAGTCGACGGCGAGTTGTTCGACGCCGTTCTGTTCGTGGCTCAGCATATCCCCGACACATCAGAACTAACGCAATTGCTTTGCGAGATGGCGGGACAATGGCGAAAGGTCGGATTTGACAGCCTCTCATCGGAACGTATCGAGGGCCTCACCCAGATAGCCTCAAGACATCTAACTTCGCTGTATCCCGGAACCACACAGGAAGAAAACCCTCCTTAGGGGGCAACGCTGTCGGCAAAGTCTAGACTAGTCTCACATGCAATGCAGAACTGCCCTAAAATCCCAGATAGAAGGCTATTCCATGTCAAATGAAGTAGGTAAGGACCAGCCACAGAGGCAGAAACAGCCGCGGAGCCGTCGGACACCGGCTCGCCTCGATACACCCAAGCTCGCTGTATCCGACGCGTCAGTCAGTGTTGGCCGACGCGAAGCGAGCTCAGGACGTGGGGATTTTCGCATGATTTCGGCGCAGACCATAACCCGTATAGGCGATCATGAATCCGCGATAAAAATTTATATGGATATCCTTTCTGAGCGACCCAAGGACAAGCCCGCCCTTGCGGCACTTGCCCGTATTGGCATTTCGCGCAAAAACATTGATATCCTTGGCACGGTGGCCAAGCAAGCTGGCCTTCTCGATCAAGCTACATTAGCATCGGTGGTCGGTCTTCTTCTAAGAGCTGACGCTGTATTCGTGTTGCGTGATATGATCCTACGAGAAGGAATTCTTGCTGCTGATTTTGTTGCCCCAACCGTCCGCCGTTGCCACTCTATGTTGCGCAATACCGCTGGTGGGAATGATGAAAGTCGTGCTCACAGGGCTCTTCTTTGCCATTGTATTCTCGACATCGCTCCCGACGATGCGTCCGCCCGGAGCGGTCTCGCCCGTCTGTTCGAGAAAGAGCTCGTTGCCGCCCGTAAACTTTCGGGAAGCGAACTGAGGAAGGCCGCGGCGAAGGTACTCGATGAAGACCCACGAAATGCCGAGGCCTTGCGATTGCACGCGGCGGCATGCCTTGACATGGGCGACCTTGCTTCGGCTTATGTTTCGCTGGCGCGGCTTCCCAATGCCGATCTGACACAACCTAGGATCTCGGCGCAATTCGTCGTTGCCTCGTCTGCGTCGCGCTCACTAGAGGAGCAAGTGGACGATCTGCGTCGGCTCGATGGTAGTAAAACAGATAAAAATGCGGTGCTCGTACATCGCGCGAGCAGAATAGGTCTCAAAGCAGCGTCCACTGCTGGGAATTACGCGGCTGTTATCGCCTTCGCGGATCTTGTGCTAGCGCAAAATGAAGGCGACGTTGTTGCGGTTAAGCTGCGTTCCGCTGCCATTACACAGCTTAATCGAAGCCTCCAGAAGGCCATAAGAGCCGGGGTAGTTTCCCAGGTTGAGGCCTTGTGGGACAGTATCGCCAATGTCGCTGACGTTGAGGTGAGTGGCGCCGCTATGCGGTTTTTTCTCCGCACGAAGGACTACGGGCGGGCAGAGGCTATCGCTGAGAATCTGTTGCTGATCGAGCCTGAAAACTCGATAGCTAATGGGGTCAAGGCAAAACTACACCATGAGCGCGGGGAATATGGTCAGGCGCTTCACCGGGCAATGACCGTTCTCAAGAACAACCCACAAGATTTAGCCATGATGCGTATCATACAATATGCTGGTGCAAGGCTCACTCCTGCGCAGCGCCCGAAGAGCATATCCGCGAATAATGTCAGGAACCGATGAGTCGGGAACCACAGGAGCCTGCCGTCATGGATGTATCGGCGCTCTCCATGGCTGGAGAGGCCGAAGCATCTGCGCGGATCGAGATATATAACAGATATGTGGAGCAGGCGACTGGACCTGTCGAGCGTCTCCGGCGTGAGATCGAGGTCCTTGTTTTTGAATCGGGACGCAGAAAGAAAATTGCCGAGTCACAGGCTCGCAAGGTCCGTACTAGTGTCGGCAGTCCACGCGCGGACGCAATCCTGATACAATCGATCAGTGGAATTGTCGGGGCAGTGGATGTGCCGCGTCCGCCCCGCCGCGCGCCTGCATTGGCAGTTTGGTCTGCGTTATGGGGGTTAAGATTCCATACAGATATGAATAGTGACCGGCTCGGTATGTTCTGGTGGCTTGTTGAGCCCCTTCTGCACGTAATCCTGATCACGTTTGCTACACTTCTCTTGCACGGTGGAGAAGTGTTCGACATGCCGGCCTTTCCATTCGCAGTTATTGGGGTCATTGTCTGGCTTACCTTCCGTACGACCTTCTTAGCAGCACTAGCCGGGCCAGGCGCGTTGGTACATTTAATTGATCACCCCGACGTTTCGCGATTCGATGTGATCGTGGGAACTTCGGTCAAAGGTGTGATAGTCAATAGCTGCATTGGGATTGTCATGCTTGGTGGGTGCGTGGCGGCCGGGGTGACCCGCTTGCCGGAAAATCCGCTGATGTTTGCGGGAGCACTCGCGTCGACTGCCGCCCTTGGGCTTGGTAGCGGTCTAATTGCATACCACGCTTCTCTTTATTATCCAGGGCTTAGAAAAATTTACGTAATGATTCTACGAATCATAGCGACATTCTCGGGTTTGTTCTTTGTGAGCGAACAGGTCCCCGGGGAGTATGCGGCGTATGTCTTATGGAACCCCATCCTGCACCTATCGCAATTTGCGCGGAGTGGCTGGTTTTATACGTATGATAGCACGGACGCATCGTTTGTTTACGTCTTCTCTTGCCTTTGCGCTACGCTGGCTATCGGATTTGGCTGTGCCGTGATGAACCGCCGTGCCCGCGCACGACACGGGGAATACGCATGAGGTCAGCAGGGCGTATAAGCTTAAGGGATGTCCACCTTGTTGAGCGGGTTTCGCCGGTAGGGCGATCTTCTCGCCGCAGAATAGTATTATCGGGTGCCAGCGTCGACATCGCCGCGGATCGCTATATTCTCACAGGCGAGGAGAACGATCGGCGGTGTCTGGTCGATCTGATCGTTGGACGCAGAGACCCAGCGCTGGGATCCATTAGCAGAGAGGGTCGTTGCTCCTATCCCGTGGGGAGGACCAGTCCCTTTGCGATCCCGGTACGTGGGGCTGAAATCGTGAATTTCATGGGGGAGATATATGGTTTCGATGCGAGCCATGCATTGCGCGAACTCCACGGTATCCTGCCATGGCCCAACATACTTGAAACCAGGCTCGACAAGGCTGAAGCTCATCAGCGTCTTGCATTATCGATAGCCATGGCAAGGTTTATCGATGTTGACATTCTTGTCATCGATGGCGCTTTGGCCCACCCGGCGTTTCCTGAGCGATTCCTTCGCTATGTCGGGGGACTGCTGTCGGAGCACGTTGCAGGGCGTCTCATTTTGTTTTCTTCACGGCAGTTCAATGTGGCGCGCGCGTTTGCGAACCTCGCTGTTAACATCACAGACGGCAAATTGTTCATAAGTAACGAGATCATGGCGTCTCAATTACCTAGCGTTGGTGAAGAGGCACCGGCGGATGAACCGGAGTTGGTGTACGAAGACGTTGATTTGATTTGACGATCTGTAGAGACTTATGCTGAAGCGTGGAGCGCTCTAAATCAATCGAACGGATTGGCATGGCGTTGCGACGAACATGCCGAGAGAAAAGCTATAATTGAATATTATGTTGGCCGAATGTTGTTCATCTACGGATACGCCGGCTTTGACTTCCACTGTCATTACTCGTTCTTTATTGTCGAAACGGATCGCGGATATGGTTATCGGAGAACCGAATGACGTTCGATTGAAAAGTGTCGACGGCCAATGGATTGTTCAGGTCGTCGAAAATGGCAACGTAACTCGGCATTTATTCAACGCTCAAGACCTTGCCGAGAGCTACGCCGAACTCCAGCGAATGAGACTCGGCCTGCCCGGAAAGCCACCAATTTGGGAGGAGAGCCCGGTGGATGAGCGCTCTAAGAGGCTTCGAGAAATACCAGACTTCATCATCGACGATGTCCTCGAGCTCGCCGAGTACTCTGATCGCGGTATTGTCACTACCCTAGTTGATACACACGGAGTTCGCCTCCGTCTCCACCTCACAGTCGTGACCTCGGAATTGCTTTGCGAGCGAATTGCCGACGCGCTGGAGCGCCGGTACGGCGGATAGGGACCTAAGGCCAAAAAATCCGAGATCACGCTACGCTGCGGCTCCTCAACTCTTCCTAGCCTCCTAGTTCGGACGCCCTTACTCCGCCTGGACGGCGCTATCAGACTTCGGATGGCAGGGCGTCCTTCTCTTTGCAGCGACGATACAGTGCTCTCTTCTAACTCGGAGTTAGCGTGAAATGCAGGGATCTTCGTCCGCCTGCCAGACGGTCAAGCTTCCTCGGAGGCAACAGGAATATGGAATACCGGAAGCTTTGTATAGTAATCGATAAATGATCGTGTCGCCTGGAAGGCGGAGAGAGTGATATTAGTGATATCCTGGGTTGAAAGTGCTAAGAGTCGTTCTGGCGCGATATGGAGCCCTGGAGCAGGATGCCTGCCCCAGATAGCGTAACGATCGAAGTCCGAAGCAACGAGCACAACTGGACAGCCGGCGAGGCAAGCCTCGATCGCAAAATTGCTTGTTCCAGTCACCACAAGGCTTGCTGTCCCCGGCGTCACATCGAAATCTTCGACCCAAGGCGGAGCCATCTCTCTCCAAACGACTAGTCCCTGGGGCGCGCGTCTATGGGCGGGGTGAGGGCGAACGATGACGTTATGCCCAGCCTCAGCCGCTATGCGGCCGAACCTCGACAGATTCCGCAAAATATCCAGTTGGGGCTGAAGCGCTAGCATGACAGGGCCGCAAGATTGCAGCATACGCGGCTCAATGGCGCTTCTACCGCGGAATGCCTGCGAATTTCCAAGCGGCTGTCCGGTTCCGACCGAAAGGATAGCATCGAAGACATCGCAGATGTAACGCTCCGATTGCGTCATTAAAATTGTGTGTGCAGCGATTGTAGGCAGTCCTAACAACCGGCGCTTAGATGCATGGAATACGGATCGCAATGACATATTCGTCCAATAGACGATCGGGTGGGCGGCAAGATCGCAAGGCTGCAGAGGGGTTCCCGCCAATTGCTCAAGGCGGCCGTTCAGGATGCGATGAACGACATGGCTCAATAGAAAAGATAGAGCCGGCGGCACGCTTGCCTGCCGTAAGAGACGGAAAGCCGAAATGAGACCAATCGGGCGAAATGACTGAGGAAAAGTGGTCGTCGGCTCGATAACGATATCCGGGCGCAGGCCATCCGGCAGGCCCAGCATTGACGAAGTATCTACGAGATGGGATTGCGCTGATCCCAAATGCACACCGTGCATCGAGGCATTGGATAGGTGACCATTGTTCACCTCGTCCCATCCCTTGATCTCCTCTGCGGCTGTCGCGGCGAGCCGCTCGTGGAAAGGAAAGGAGGGCCCTTCATAACCACCTTCACGGCAAACTTCCAGCGCATCGACAAGCGGTCGCAGCAGCCCGACAAGATCGTTCATCACGAGAAATCGGGTCGCCGCGGCGTGGCGACACGCCAGATCGCAAATCTCTTTCGGCACCCCCGTTCCGCTGACCTGCAGAAGTCGGCATAGCTTCTCCGCGACTTGATAAGCGATACGAAAGACACGTTCCTCCGAACGCCCGTTCAGCATGAGGTGCTTGCCTCTTACATAATCCGGCATCCGGCCGCCCAGTCGGCGGTCGGCTATTTCGGAAGAGTTGATAAGGACGGGTTGGCCATCTCCAGGTACGGTGCTGATTTGCGGTAATCGAAGCATGGAGAGGACTGACGTCCGTTCAAGCGCCGCGCTTGATACTGACAAAGCACGTCGTGCATGAGCACTCAATCTGATCTCCAAACGGATACTATGAACGGCTCAGATGGAACTGGCAGCCTATTCGTCTCTAAAGTCAAAACGGAAGATTTAGCTTCGGTTTAGGGATGCTGAAGGCTTACTACGAAGTGTTGCCAGATCGAGACCTGACACATGATCAGCGATGATCACCCATGGGTCTGGCGCGTCGGAACGCGCAGGTCTTGCCTCGATCCCACCCCGCGGTTGATAAACATCTCCGATGTGCCTGGATTGGAATCCCATCAACAAGCTCTCGATTTCAGGCACAATCATCGCGACATCCCAAGGAACATCCGTTACGGGGCCGTAGCGGTCCCGTCCTTCTTGGCGACTACCGATGTTGAGTACCGGGACGCCAACGGCGCAGGCCTCTAAAATGCCAGAGGAGGAATTCCCCATAACTCCAGCGGACGCCATAAGCGCTTGAATATAGAGGTGTCCAATCGACGGCAGAACATGAACATCCTCTGGAAACCTTTTCATCAAGGCGTAGAGTTCCTTGTTGATTATATCCCCGCCGGGGTCGAGGTTGGCGAGCGTAAACAAGATGGCAGGCTTAGGTCCTTTGTGTGACAGCTTTAAGTCGAGAACGGCCTCTACAACCCTTCTTGTGACATCTGCGATTTGGTCAGCTTTCATTGTGGAAGCTGTCTCGGGGTGGATGGTGGCGATCAGGATTGCACGATGTTCAGGATTAAACCCTGTAAGTGTTTCCATGTCGACTGCAGCCAACGGTTCCGCGCGACGCGCGAGCGAGGCACCGATTGGCCCTGTCGTGACGATTCGCGATTCCACCTCGCCGATAGAGCGCAGACGCTCACCCTGCACGGAAAGGGCCGGGAAATGAATGTCAGCAAGTTTACTTATCGCATTCCGATAGCGCTCGTCTACGGCCCCTTCGGTAACGTGACCGCCCTCAAGGTGGGCCAAAGGAATGCGCATTGACACAGCAGCTAGAGCTGCACTCAGGATTTCGAAGCGGTCACCAAGTACAAGGACCACGTCCGGCTTGTAACGTTCAAAGGCGTCGGCAAACGAGATGACGGCCTGCCCGATGACCCGCGTCATGGCAGTATGGTCGGATAATGCGATACTTTCATTCGGCATGAAGTCGACCTGGTGGATCGGGCATAGACTCGATGCTTCGACGGCCCGAACAGTCATACCAAAGGCCTTTTTAAGATGGGTGCCACCAGCGAGCACGAACGTTTCCAGGCCTGACCTCGTGGCGAATTCGTTGACGACCGGCTCGAGCAAGTGCCACTCTGCCCTAGTGGTCGTCACGATTGCGATGCGGCGCGTTGCTGAGGAAATCTGCACTTTAACTATCCTGGCGACGTAGTTCGGCACGCATCCGGCGATCGTCACGTGATTCGGCTACGGCATTGTCCTTGACGTCACGATCGACAACGGCTCCTCCCGGAACCAAGGCGCCACATCCAATCCTCACGCCCGGCAGAACAATAGCGCCCGCCCCTACAAATGCAGCCTGACCAACGACGACCCCACCACAGAGGATCGCGCCAGGACCAATGAAAGCTCCGGCGGATATTTGGCAGTCATGGTCAATGTTGGCCCCGGTATTGATGATCGCGCGTGGTCCCACATAGACTTGCGCGCTCAGGTTGGCGCCTATGTGGACCTGTGCGCCATGCGCGATCTGACCGTCTGTTCCACGCGATTTGAGCGCACCCATGGAAACCTCATAGGCGTCCAGTAGCATGGCGGCAGGATCGACTATCGGCGGTTCGAGAACCGTCAAACCCTCTTTGACCAACTGCATTGATTCGTATTGATCCACCGCCGTGAGCCGCGGATTCAGGCCATCGTTCATTATTGTTGCCCGCTGCCCGATACCATTGACGAGAACCATTTTGACTGGACCAGGGAGGCCGGCAATATGCGATATGCAAGCGCCATCACTTGCGTGGTGGTGGACCATGGCCCCCTTTCCGCCCATATTGGACGCGCTGTCCGGCGTATTGCCAAAAGCAACGAGCAGGACTTCGACGATCTCCTTCGTTTCTCCCTGAGAGGCAACTATATGAATAGCCTCATATCTGTATGGCAATAGTCGGCTACCGGCCTCGTTGCGCCATGCTTCAGAGTGAATGGCAGCCCGCGTTAAAATGCGGCTAACGACGCGCGCATGCCCCCCGGCCCCGAGGAATACCAAGTGATAGCTGGCCTCGCTCATCTAACTTCTTATGTACTGATTGCATCGTCAATGTTGACGTCGACAGTCGCGGTACGACCAATGACGTCAAAGATATCCCCTGCCGGGCGTCCCTCGGATGAGCGTTTGAGCGCTATATCCTTGTGCGTAAGGATCTGACCAGCCCTGATCGGGCGCGCTGCAACGATACGTTTGCGCGCAACGCCACGCAGAGCCAATTCGTTGTCAGATGGATTCTTCTGCCCGCTCCCCAGCGCATTAGCAGTAGCTTTGATACGATCCATCATGCGCGCGAATTCCCGTTCGTCAAGCGATGCACCGTGATCGGGGCCTTCGGCCAATTTGTCATAAGTGATGTGGCGCTCGATCACAGTTGCCCCGAGAGTGGTCGCCATTATTGCGGCAACGTCGTCCGTTGAGTGGTCCGAGAATCCGATTGAAACGGGGTGAAATACTTCCCTAAGTAAGACGATTGCCGACATATTCAGCGTCGGGTGATGTGCGGGATACTCACTCGTGCAATGTAGGAGGGTAAGAAAGGCCGCTAGCGTGCCATCTTCTTGCAAAGACCTGCCCGCTTCCGTGATCATGTCAATGGTGGGAAAACCCGACGCAAAGGGATCGGAGCCGCGTCTGTAGCAGAGCTGCCCATAAGCGATTGCGTCAACCGATCGGCGGATTTCATCTACGGTCGCCATCCCGGTGGAGACAATCATCTCGACACCCTTCGACGCGACAAGCAGCAGTAGCGGAAGATTGTCCATATCGCCAGAGCCGACCTTGATCGTACGGCAACCGAGATCATCTATGAGGAAACAGGCGCTATCCTCGTCAAAAGGCGTGGCTAGAAATGCAATGCCGATTTCGTCGCAATATGCCTTGAGGGTGCGAAAGTCGTCGTAGCTGAGTTGCAGGGATTTTAGCATATCAAACTGCGAACCGGCGCCGACGGTTTGTGTTTGGTACGTGGCGCGGCGCGCACTGGCGGTCACCAGCTTGGCGGCATCAAAAATCTGAAATTTAGCGTAGTCAGCTCCGAGACGCTTGCATGCATCAACCATTTTGAGCGCAATATTGACGTCGCCATCGTGATTGACGCCGATCTCGGCGATGACTTTCATGCTTACGCCCTTTCGAAATAGCCGCACCCTCCCATGCCTGCCTCCAGTCACAAAGACAACAGCAGATGCACGCCGCAACTAGCGTACCCTAGGGACACTGTGATATAGGCCAAATCCGCACTAACAGTCCACCGACATTCACATCGCTCCTATTATCATTCCCCGGCAAGGTAGTGGCCGATGCCGTTGTCCGCGTACAGGATACTGTCGTTGAGCCTCTTAGCCGTCATTGTTAGCGCGCCTGCGCCCGCGACCGTGCAAGGCTCCCGGGGAGTGTTCAATTTCCCCCTGCGAATGCTCAACGGAATGGAGACAATGCGGCTCGATGCCGACCGGATCGGTGCCTATCGTGGCTCGGCAACCGACAATAGCGGCAGATTCCTCCTCTACACCGAGCGCTCGATTATCGCCGACATTCTCAAGGTTGGTCCAGGCGGTCGCGACAATGCTCTGACGCGGGAGGATCTCGCCCAGCACGAAAATGAGACCGACGGCTTGAACGCCGTCTACGCCGTCGGCCAGAGGTTCTCGGGTCTTCCGCTCGCCGGCTGGTATACGCCGGTGTATATCGGTAAGTCCAAAGAGGGGAAAAACGGGCTTGAGGCCACGGCCCAACTGATCCTAACCCGGCATCAGTCTTCGCAACGAATCAACAGGCCAGATTCGCTCAATATCGACCCAACATTCGATGCGCGCCGGAGCGCGCCTATCGCGTATTACTTCGATCCTGCGACGGGATTCAGGCCGATGATTTGCAAGGGTTGGCCACAACCCTTTTGCATTTGGACACGGACAAACTATGGCCCACTTTATGTTGCGCGAGAGATCGTCGGTGACGACACGCTCCTCGATATCGATGCGACAGACATGGTGCCCCCCACGGGTCGCCTATTGCGGCTCCAGGTATCCGCCACGTCGACCGGCGGAACGGGTGATGTGATGATCATGACGCTGCCACGAGAATCGTCGGGGCTCAATGTCGTTACGGTTGCGCGTCAAGGAGATGTGGTGCGCGCGGAGATAGAGTTTAGTGTCAACTCTCAGCGTCACTTTACGATGCGCGTGCCGCGTGGCGTGCGCGTCGATCTAATTGCACTGGGGTTCTCAATGCTCCAGCCGACATGATTCGGAAAAACAAAGACCAACTGCGACGGTTCATCACCTCCTTCGTCCGTGATCAAGCGCGTGCGGGAGCGCTGCCAAAGCCGTTCCAGGGCGCCCTGCGCGCTATTACAACCTTTCCTTCGTCAGCCAACACCGACATTCGTCCCATTGGTGTTGTTCTAGGTGTGGAACGGTTGATTTGGCATACGGTTGAGCACGCTTATCCGGAATGGGACTTGCTTTTTGCAAGCAATCGAACCGATCCCGATGGATGCGTGAGCGAGATCATCCGCCTAGGAGCAACCGCGATCGTCGGACCGTCCGCTCGCCGCCGCCATGTGGTCGCGTTGCGCGACAGCGGAATCAACATTCTGCGTCTGTCGCCTGCACCGTTGCCGCGGCTTACCTATCAGGGCCGGCATGCCTATGGGTACGTTCTGGAACCGTCAACATCTTGGATGTCGGCCCGTCGCTTAAGCGAGATGGAAGTCGTACTTACGAATGGCTTAGGCCTTATGACATCCGCGATGAGGGCCGACGCCGCCTTTGTCGCGGCTCGAATCGCACTCCCGGATCCCATAACGCCGACCACTCTGGTTATAAACACGCCTGATACGCCGCAGCTTTCCGACCAGGGTCATATCCCTATTGACTATGAGGCTATTGGAGCGGGAGCCTCCATAGAAACATTCCAGGTTAGTCGAAACAGTTACTGGTCGGACGACTCCCTCGACCGTTTTGACTCAGCTCTCTGCCGAGCTTCTACCGTCATGACTAATAACCATCCCCTTGCCGTAGCTGCGCTACTTAGAGGATTTCGGCCGCTGGTATCCCGGCGCATCTTTATGTCAAGGCTAAATGTTTATACAAATCCGTTGATGGAGCGACGAATTTCCATGGACGATCTGTCGCTCGTGAGCCAAGAAGAACTCGTTGCTGTATGCGTTCTTTGGGCAGCTCGTTACATATGTGAGGGAACTCTAATTGATCCTGTCGATTTTTTCATAGAAAAGCCCGCGACGTGAAAAGCCCTGCTATCCGCCCATCGGGTGAAGACGGCGGGGCCGCTAGCATACGAGCCGATGTCCCTTTGCATAGGCTCGTTCATCGCGCCGCTGTCTTTGACTACGCCGTAGTAGCTCGCGACCAGGCTGCCATAAAGGCAATTGGCGAGAAACGGAAGGACAAAGGGGGTTTGTTCCTGAATTCGCCGTCACCTATCGCGCTTGAGTCAGCCGAACTTGTGTTTACTCGACGCCTCGGTCGCCTAAAGCACGATCCCAGTACAGCTTCGGCGGTTTCACCCCATCCCGCCATCGTAACTCTTCCCGCTTTGTCCGCGAACTCGGTTCGACGGAAAAGATTGGACGAAGAGGTTCCGCTATCCTCCCGGAAGCTCGTGGAAGGCGGCGGAACTCATCGCGTCGCGATGGAGAACGGTACTCTCGACGGCCAATTTCCCATTGCTTTTGCTCAGCTTTTCAATCCTTCGGCTAGCGCGGTCGACCCCTCCGAATACGACGGAATAGTCTTAGCTCCCGTCGTACGTGTAGATCAATTGATCGACACTCTGATGAACGTCGAAGACTGGGAGGCGAGGCTAGCTTTTGTCGCGGCTTCCCTTCTTCCCCAGGATCCGGCAGATCGTTTCGCTCGCGCCCGACGTATCCGTGCGGATCGGATAATCGCCCGTCTCCGACTTAACGAGGGCCGTCTGCAAACGCTGCGTGCCATGGCTGATGCTTGCTATTATTCGGAGGACCAGCGCAGCGAATTCCTGATCCTGCAGATATTGGTCATCGCGGGTGATCTGGGGTTCGTCGCCGAGCGCTATTTGCGGCTAGAAATCCAGGCGATGATGTCGCTTGTCGCGATGACACCTGAATGCTTCAATTGGAGCGAGGGCCGCATAGTCGCAGTCGACTGGAAGCCTCTTGATGCTGATTTCGTGATAGTCGACGGCCCCCTGCCTCAGGCTATGGGGGCGTCTCTTCCGATTGACACATTATTTGCTCCGCGCAGTCTGCGCGATGCGCCAGGCCTCGCGGAACGCGCGTCTCTTGTCGCCACCGTCGCCGGTCCTTATTCGGAAGCCGAGGAACTGCTGTCGGCTGAGACAGCACGGCTGTCTAAGACAATTATGGAGCGGTATACTGCAATTCTTCAGGGGACGCCTCTCGCCCCTCTCGCGGATCTCATGCGTGAAGCTGCGATACGCGTCGATGATGTTTTGTTCTCCTCTATGATTCCTGTCTGGGCGGCGCAGCAAGCCATCCTTGCACGCAGTCCTAAGCACATCACCATCGTAACCGATTCGATTCCTTTCGCGGTGTGCGTGGCGAAAATTGCGCAAAATATCGATCCCGGCGTCGCCATCGATATCCGCATGACGAAACCTGTCGAGACAGACTATGACGACGTCGACATTGCTCCGACCCATCCTGCGGAATCGGCTGCGTCTGACGCCGTCAGATGGATCTCGGACCTAGGCCTTCTAGGTGAGGCTTCGGATACGCGTCCGATATCGCCCTCGAGTGCAACTCTTTTCGCAGGCCGCCCATTTGATCGAAACTACATTGTCGATCTCAAGGCGCTAATGCCGCTCGCTCTCAACAGTGGCCCTGTGCATCTTGTAAACACAACATCTTCTCGAACACAGGCTGGCAAGGCTCCTATCTCAGTTGCAGATGTTCTTCCTTTCTCCCGTAAGATTACCCACTGGGAAGAGCCGGAGCGCCAGGCCCGATTAATCGCCGGGGAAAAAACCCCTGAAAGCCTAAAGAACCACGGATCAAATATTCTTTCCTCCCTACTTGAGGGATCTGAGGAAAATCTGCGCCCCTATATTATCTTTTCTGAGCCGCAATTGCGACGTCTACTTGAACGAGTTCTCCCTGCCACACTCATCTCAGCAGCACATGTTAGAAGTATTGTTCGCATTACCGCCCCAGCTCGACTCATCTGCTTGCCAGGACGCGACTGGCTCTCTCGTATGCTCGCCGCCGACATCCGAGCACGAATGCCATCCAGTGTGAACAGCTTCGATGTCCAGACTGTCTTTATTGGGCCAAGGCGACGCTACAAGCCAACGAACTGCGACGTACAAGTCGTGATCGACACTCATTCGGCGCAGCTCATGAGGGCGTTCTTCGGGCTACCGCCGGAACGAATCTTGATCGGAGGATCACCGCGTTACAGCGCTTCGCTCAAAGCGGCCCGGGCTGAGAAGCCAGGACCGGGACGCTACCGCATTCTGTTTACGGCCTCTCCGATTATGGATCGGTGCCTGCCCGTAATCGCTGCGCTATGCAAAATCATGGAAGTGCACCGGGACGCCCAGCTTATCATTCGCACTCACCCTAGCTCAGGACCCGCAGATATCACACGTATGTCCACACTCACCGCTGCTCTCGGATCGAGCGCCGAGATCGAGAAGGATGGATCGCTCGCAGCATCGCTTGCTTCCGCGGACATTGTCGTGACGCGCTACTCTAATACTGGCCTTGAGGCGGCAATGCTCGGAAAGCCGGTTATAGCCTCCGACTTTCACCAGGAGCGACCACCGATCCCGCTCGACGAGATGGGCGTGGCTATTAAGGCAGCAACACCGGACGCCCTGCGCGATGCGATCTTCGATATACGCAATGGCGGACCTGCCGCAATGCAGTTCTACCGTACCTGTCAAGAATACTTCAGGATGAACCCTCAGATGCTTGATGAAGACTCAGAAATATCCCTGTGGAAGGCAATCTCTCTGCCATAGTGTATGATTATGGTAATCGAAATTTGTCTTGATTGTTGACGCCCTACGTCGTTCCGAGCGACGGTGTATTCATTCATTCATTCGGCGCATGTGCCGGAATGAGGAGCCGCCCCCGGTCGCCTCCTCGGTCAATGGCTCTCGTGTGGTCAAAATGAAAGCAAAGCTATCGGTTAGCGCTGGTTGATTCTTGGTAACCGGTGTTCTCAGGCCACGGCCTTGAGTGGCGCCGGGGCATAGGCCCAGGGCAGCAGGTCGTCGAGCTGGCTTTGCGGATGGCCTGCGACGATGCGGGTGATGACGTCGGCGAGGTAGGCGTACGGGTCGACGCCGTTGAGTTTCGCGGTTTCTACGAGCGAGGCGATGGTCGCCCAGTGCTCGCCACCGCCGTCGGAACCGGCGAAGAGCGCATTCTTCCGATTGAGGGCGATTGGCCTGATCGAGCGTTCGACGACGTTGGAGTCGATCTCGACGCGGCCGTCGTCGAGGAAGCGACCAAGTCCGGCCCAGCGCGAGAGCGGGTAGCGGATTGCTTCAGCGAGCTTGCTCTTCTGGCTGACCAGGGCGAGCTTCTCGCGCAGCCATGGCTGGAGGGTATCGATGACGGGGCGGCTTCTCTCCTGGCGCGCGGTGCGCCGCTCTTCGGGCGAGCGTCCCCGTATCTCGTTCTCGATCTTGTAGAGCTCGGCGATGCGCTGGAGCGCCTCCGTGGCGATCGGCGCGGGCCCGGACTGGGCCAGTTCGTAGAAGCGTCGACGGACATGCGCCCAGCAGAACGCCAGGCTCACGGCATTGCGCTCGGCCAACGCCCGGTATCCGGCGTAGCCGTCGACTTGCAGGATACCGACGAAGCCCTGAAGGTGCCGCAGTGGCTGTTCGGCCTTGCGGTCGGGTGCATAGAGATAGGCGACGCCAGGTGGAGCGATCCCGCCCCAGGGGCGATCGTCGCGAGCATAAGCGAACAGCTGGCCCGTCTTGGTGCGGCCGCGCCCGGGATCGAGCACCGGCGCCGTGGTCTCGTCGGCGAAGAGCTTCCCGGACGCCTTCAGCCGCTCGAACAACCGCTCGTGGATGGGGCGGAGCAGGAAAGCCGCCTTGCCGACCCAATCGGCAAGCGTCGAGCGATCCAGGTTCACGCCTTGGCGGGCGTAGATTTGCGCCTGGCGATACAGGGGAAGATGGTCGGCGTACTTGGAGACCAGCACATGGGCGACGGTCGCCTCAGTCGGGATGCCGCCCTCGACAAGCCGCGGCCGAGCCGGTGCCTGCACCACGACCTCCTCGCAGCTCCGGCAGGCGTATTTCGGTCGGCGCGTGACGATGACGCGGAATTGGGCCGGCACGATGTCGAGGCGCTCGGAGCGATCCTCGCCCATGACATGCAGCATTCCCTTGCAGCACGGGCAGATCTTGTCGGGAATGTCGATGATCTGCTCGATACGCGGCAGATGCGCGGGCAGTGATCCACGGTTGGCGCGGCGCTTCCTGGCGCGAGCCTCGCGCTTGGCAGTATCGGCGGTGTCCTCCGCGGCGAAGCCTTCAGCCTCGATCTGCTCGGCCTCTTCCAGGCCCAGCAGCAGCTGGTCGACCGGCAGGCTCTCTGCCCTGCGGCCGAAGCGGTGGCGCTGCAGTTCCTTGATGATCTGGCGCAGCCGCTCGTTCTCGGCGCGCTCCGCCGCGAGCATCGCCTGAAGCGCGATCGGATCGTTGGTCTGAGGCTCGGCCGGGTTGCTCACAAAGCCGATTCAATCATGCATTCCAATGCTTTGCCAGCGCCTCTAGCCTCCCATGGAATCAACTTGCCGCGACCGGCGCGCGCGTCTCGCGGGCGTCATGCACGCGCCGCCAATCCAACCCTTCCAGGAGCGCCTGCAATTGCGCCGCCGACAACCTCACCACGCCATCGGTGATGGCAGGCCAGCAGAACTTCCCGTCCTCCAGACGCTTGTAACTCACTTGGAAATGCAGGCGGTTCATCGTCCCCGTTGCAGTTTGTGACGGTGACTCACCCCTTTCATCCGTATTCCGGGCAGCGCGGTGCCTGCGTTGGGAAGCGCGGTAACCG